>NZ_JAIBNX010000258.1 GCF_026130045.1 Micromonospora sp. CPCC 205371 | reverse complement strand
CCGGGGCCGATGGGCCGGGGCGGCGCGGCGGCGGGGGGCGGGCTGCCCGACCTCCTCGGCTGGCCGGCACTGCTCCCCGAGCCGGTGCCGGCCGGCACGCGCGCGGGGCGGGCCAGCGGCGATGAGGTGCCCGAGGTACTGCGGGGCGCCGCGCTCACGGTCGCGGGGCACGACCATCAGGTGGCCGCGTACAGCGTCGGTGCGGCCGCCGATGGCGCACTGTTCGATTCGCTGGGCACGGCCGAGGCATTGGTCAGAACAATCCGGCCGCTTTCGCGCGACCAGGTCGGTGCACTCGTTGGTCACGGCATGTCGGTCGGCTGGGGCGTCGTCGAAGGCCATTTCTGTGTACTCGCCGGGCTGCCCACCGGTCTGACGCTGGGCCGGATCGCGGCAATGCTCGGTGCGACCACGAGCACGGAGCGGCGCGCCCTCGGTGAGCAGGCGCCGACAGTACCGGAGCATCCGACGGTGCGCCTGGTGGCACGGAGCGAGGGGCGGTTGGGCCCCCCAGGCATACCCGCGGGCCCCCCGCCGGCGGCGCTGTGGCGCGCCGCGGTGGACGGCATGGTCGCCGAGGCCCAGCAGGCGCTGGACCGCATCGACGCGCTCGCCGGCCCGTACCGGGAAGTGGTCGCCGCGGGCGGCTGGCTGCACAATCCCGCGCTGCTCGCCGCGAAGCGGCGGCAGTTTCCCGCGATGCGCACCACGAGCGTCGCGGAACCAGGCGCATACGGCGCCGCTCTCATGGCCGCGCGCGCGGCCGGTGTCCCCCTGCCAGATGGAAGGTAGAACTACATGTCCCTCAGCCTTGATCAGATCGCTAACGACGCGGGGACGTTCGCGATCCTCGCGATGGACCAGCGCGGCACCCTTCGCAAGATGCTGGAGAAGGCTGGTCGGCCGGCGTCCGGCGAGGACATGAGCGACTTCAAGGTCGACGTGATCGGTGCATTGTCACCGCACGCTTCGGGTGTGCTCACCGACGTCGAGTACGGCGTCGGAGCGGTCCGGGCGGCCGGGGCGCTCGACGCGCGGGCCGGGCTGCTGATCTCCAGCGAGCGCTCGCCGCAGCCGACGTGGAACGGCGAGCACCGCACCGAGTACGCACCGACCGAGCGCGGCCCGGCGTTCGTGTTGGAGAACGGCGGCTCGGCGCTGAAGTTCCTGGTGCGCTGGCGGCCGGACCGGGTGGCCGGCCCCGGAGAGCCGGACCTGGCGAAGGAGGCCCTGGACGCGGTCGCCGCCGTGGTGGCCGACTGCCGGGCGGCCGGGATGCCGTCGGTCATCGAGCCCCTGGTGACGACCCTGCCCGGCGAGGGACCGGAGGAGAAGAAGCGGCTGGTGATCCGCTCAGCGGAGCTCCTGGCCGCGCTCGACCCGGACCTGCTGAAGCTGGAGTGGCCGGGCGACGCGGACGGCTGCCGCGAGGTCAGCAAGGTGGCCGGCCGGGTGCCGTGGGCGCTGCTGTCGGCCGGGGTGGCGTACGACGAGTTCGTGGCCCGGGTGCTGACCGCCATGGACGCGGGCGCTTCCGGGTACATCGCTGGTCGTGCGTTCTGGGGCGAGGCGGTCGGGCTGACGGGCGCCGAGCGCCGGCAGTTCCTTGCCGGTACCGCCCTGGACCGGATGGCCGGCCTCAACGCCGCGATCGAGGGGCACGGCCGGAGCTGGCGGGAGGTGCGGGGATGACACCTGTCCTGGGGGCGTACCGAGTGATGAAGACGTTCGGGCACGTCCGGGCATTGCGGCACGCCTCGTTCGAGGCATTCCCCGGTGAGGTCACGGCGCTTGTCGGGGACAACGGCGCGGGCAAGTCGACGCTGACAAAGGTGCTCTCCGGCGTGTATTCGCCGGACGAGGGCGAGGTGAGGATCGACGGCAATCCGGTGCGGTTGTCCGATCCGCACGACGCAAAGGCTCGGGGCATTGAGACCGTGTACCAGGATCTCGCGCTCGCCCCCGACCTGGACGCGGCCGGAAACGTCTTCCTCGGCCGCGAGCTGCGCCGGTTCGGCATCCTGCACAACCACCCGGAGATGCGGCGCCGCACCGCGACCGCGTTCCGCGATCTGGGCGTGGGCCTGGTGCAGGACATGCGGGCGCCGGTGGCGGAGTTCTCCGGCGGCCAGAAGCAGTCCGTGGCGATCGCGCGGGCGGCCATGTGGGCCACCAAGGTGATCATCATGGACGAGCCGACCGCCGCGCTCGGCGTCATCCAGACCGCGAAGGTGCTCGAACTGGTCGAGCGCATCCGCGACAAGGGCATCGCGGTCGTGTTCATCTCGCACAACCTGCCGCAGGTGCTTCAGGTGGCCGACCGGATCGAGGTGTTGCGGCTCGGCGCGCGGGTCGCCCGCTTCCGCCGCGGCGAGGCCGACGTCGACCGGCTCATCGCCGCGATCTCCGGCGCGTACGCGAACGAGGAGTCCTCATGACGCAGACCAAGCCGCCGGCGGAGACCGAGTCGCAGGAGCCGGTGACCCCGAGCGTGCCTTTCGTGCGCGCGCTGCTGCGCAACCCGACGATGGTCACTTTCGCGGTGCTGCTCGGCATCATCGCCGCGTTTTCGATCCTCGCCCCGGACACGTTCACCCAACGCAGCAACTTCGTCCAGCTGGCGCAGAACGTGGCAATCCTGACGGTGGTCAGCGTCGGCACGACGTTCGTCATCATCACCGCCGGCGTCGACCTGTCGATACCGAGCGGCATCGTGCTCGGCGAGGTGTTCGCGGTACACGCGCTGCAGCTCATCGGCACGGGCGGTGACACGACCGCGGCGGACGTCGCCGCCGACCAAACCAAGGGCTGGTACATGCTGGTGGCCCTCGCGGGGGCGCTGCTGGCGGGCCTGATCATCGGGACGATCAACGGCCTGGTCGTGGCGTACCTGAAGGTGCCGCCGCTGCTGGCCACGCTGGGCACCCTGGGCGCCGGGCTGGGCGCGGCGCTGATCCTCCAAAATGGAGTCAACACGGCGACGTACGCGCTCGACCCGCTCGGGCACGGCTCGTGGATCGCCGCTGTGCCGAACCTCATTCCCATCGCGCTCGTCGTGGTTGTCGCCGGGTTCATCCTGCTGCACATGGCGGTTTTTGGCCGGCACACGTTCGCGATCGGCTCGAACCCGGAGGCGGCGCGGCGCGCCGGCATCAACGTCGAGCGTCACCTTCTGAAGGTGTACATCATCGGCGGCGTGTCGGCCGGGTTCGCCGGGTTCCTGTCCGTCGCGTACTTCTCCACCACCAGCATCGGTGGGCACTCCACCGACAACCTCCAGGCGATCACCGCCGTCGCGCTCGGTGGCACCAGCCTCTTCGGCGGGGTCGGCTCGATCATCGGCACCCTGATCGGCGTCTGGATTCCGGCGGTACTCAAGAACGGCTTCGTCATCACGGGGGTCCAGCCCTACTGGCAGGACGTCGCGGTGGGTCTCGTGCTCATCGTCGCCGTCTGGTTCGACCAACTGCGGCGGCGTACCCGCAACCGCGGATAACACACCTAGGAGGTAACCCCATGAAGAAAATCGCGGCGGTCGTGGCCGCCGGCGTACTGCTGGTCGCCGGGTGCGCCGACGAGTCCGGCGGCGACAGTGGATCGGACAGCGGATCGGCGTCCGGCAAGAGGTTCACGCTGATGGTCGGCGTCAAGGGCGATCCGTTCTACATCTCCATGGAGTGCGGCGCCAAGGAGAAGGCCAAGGAGCTGGGCGTCGATCTGCAGGTGCAGGGCCCGGACAAGTTCGACGCCACGCTGCAGAACCCGTTGCTGGACGCGGTCGCGGCCAGCAGGCCCGCGGCGCTGCTCGTCGCGCCGAACGACGTCAAGGCGTCCGTGACCCCGCTCAAGCGCATCCAGGATGCCGGCACCAAGGTCGTGCTCGTCGACACCACAGTGGACGACACGAACATCGGCGCGTCGCGGATCGCCACCGACAACAAGCTCGGCGGCGCCAAGGCTGCCGAGGCGCTCAACGAGCTGCTCGGTGGCGCGCAGGGCAAGGTGCTGGTCATCTCCACGGACCCCGGAGTGTCCTCGGTGGACGCCCGAGTGGCCGGCTTCGAGGAGGCCGTGAAGACCAAGTTCACCAACTTCACCCTCGCGGCGGCGACCCAGTACTCCCACAACTCCCCCCAGACAGCGGCCAGCATCATCCAGGCTGAGTTGCAGCGCAGCCCCGACCTGGTGGGCGTCTTCGCCACCAACCTATTCTCCGCGCAGGGCACCGCCACCGGCGTGCGCTCGGCCGGCAAGAGTAACCAGGTTAAGGTGGTCGGTTTCGACGCCGGGCCCGACCAGATCAAGCAACTCGAGGCCGGCGACGTGCAGGCGCTGGTCGCGCAGAAGCCGTACGACATCGGCGTGCAGGGCGTCGAGCAGGCGGCGAACGCAATCGAGGGCAAGACCGTCGAGACCAACATCGCCACCGAGTCGCTCATCGTCACGAAGGACAACATGAGCGACCCCGAGGTCAGCAAGTACATCTACAAAGACAAGTGCTGATGAGGTTGGGGGGTCGGCATGGCCGGCTCCCCACTCCTACAGAGAGGTACAACGTGGACGTTCAACGGCTTGGCACGGTGCGCCGGCTGGCGCGGCTCGCCACCGGCGACGGCTACTTCTGCGTCGCCGCCCTCGACCACCCGGAGAACTACGTCGCGCTCTTCGACAAAGACGTTTCCCGGGTGCCGCACCAGACCGTCGTCGACTCCAAGCTGCATCTGGTGAGCGCGCTGTCCGGGCACGCGTCGGCGGTGCTGCTCGACCCGGTCTACTCGCTCGGTCAGGCCATCGCCACGGGCACACTACCCGGCTCTGTCGGCCTGATCGCCCCGGTCGAGCTGCTGACGTACACGCCCGAACGCCCGCCCGGCTGGGCACTGCCCACTGTGCTCCGTCCGGAGTGGACTCCGGAGAAGATCGCGAAACTGGGTGCGGACGCGGTCAAGCTCATCCTCTTCTACCGCTCCGAGCTGGCCGACGTGGCCGCCGAGCAGCGCAAGCTGGTCGCCGACCTCGCGGCGGCGTGCCGTCAGCAGCGGCTGCCGCTGATCGTCGAGCCGATCTGGTACCCGCTGTCACCCGAGGAGGGCGACGGTGGTCGGGCCGACGCGATCGTGGCCGCGGCTGCCGAGTTCACGCTGCTGGGCGTGGACGTGCTGAAGGTGCAGTTCCCAGGGTCCGCGGCCGCCTGCCGGGATCTGGACGCGGCGACCACCGTGCCGTGGGTGCTGCTCAGCGAGGGCGCCGGGTTCGACGACTTCGCGGCACAGATGGAGATCGCGGCGAAGGCCGGTGCCAGCGGATACATCGCCGGGCGCGCGGTGTGGGGCGACGCGGTTGGGCACCTGCCGCCGGCCGAGCGCGACGTGGCGGTGGCCCGAGCGGCGGACCGGCTCGACACGCTCACCGCGATCGTGCGCCGGCACGGGCGGCCGTGGCGGGAGCGCGCCACCGCGACCGAGCTGTCCGCCACCTGGTACGAGGCGTACGGGGTGTGACGATGGCCGCCGTGCGCGCCTACGTTGTGGCCGGCGCTCCGGCCACTGGCAAGAGCGTGCTCGGCGCCGCGCTCGCGCGGGCCGCCGGCGCCGCGCCACTCGACCAGGACGTGCTCACGGGGCCGCTGACCGCCGTCGTGGCCGGCCTGGTCGGCGCCGCGCCGGCTGATCTCGACGATCCCCGGGTACGGTCAGCCACCCGCGACGCCACCTATGCCGCCTTGATCGACACCGCGGTCGGCTGCCTGTCCGCCGGCGTGTCCGTCGTACTGATTGCCCCGTTCTCGACGGAGCGCTCCGACCCGGTGGCGTGGAACGCACTGAGCCATCGCCTCGGTGCACCCGACGGTATTGCCTTGATCTGGACCACCTGCCCGCCTGCGGAGGTGGCCCGCCGGCTCACCGAGCGCGCCGCGCCGCGTGATCGACGCAAGATCGCCGATCTCGACGCGTTTCTCGGCTCCGGCGTACTGGATCCACCCGCCGTGCCGCACATAGCCGTCGACACCACCGCTCCACTCGCGCACCAGGTCACAGCGGCGCTGACCGGGACCGGCGCGCTGGCGCCGGGCCGGTAGCCTGCCAAGGGTTTCTCGAAGGAGGCCTCCCTTGCTCATCGCCACCCCGAACATCACCGTCGACCGGACGGTTCGCCTGCCCGAGCTGCGGCTCGGCAGCGTGCTCCGGCCGCCCCGGCCTGCGGTGACGGCCGGCGGCAAGGGCCTCAACGTGGGTCGCGTGGCGGCCGCCTTCGGGCGCCGGGCCACGCTGCTCGCCTTCGAACCCGACGACGACGCCGTGCTGATCCGCCGGCTCTTCGCCGCCGAACCCGTCGACCTGGTCGGTGTGCCGGTGGCTGGCGATGTCCGGGTCGCCACCATCTACCTGGAGGACTCGGGTCGCGTGACGGTGCTCAACGAGCCCGGCCCGGAGATCTCCGGCGAGGCGTGGCGGCGGTACGAGGAGGCGGTGGCCGCCGAGCTGGCCAGCGGCCGGCACCGCACGCTGGTGTGCTCGGGCAGCCTGCCGCCCGGGGTTCCGGACGACGGGTACGGGCGGCTGGTGAAGATCGGTCACCGGTCCGGGGTACAGGTGATCGTCGACGCGGCCCGGACGGCGCTCGCGGACGCGGTGGCCGCCGGTCCGGACATTGTCACGCCCAACCTCGCAGAGGCGGCCGGAGTTCTCTGGGGGCATCTGGACGAGGAGGTGCACGACGGTGACCCAGACGTGCCCGAGCGAGCCCAGCGGGCGGTGCGCGAGCTGTGCGCCCGGGGTGCCCGGTCGGCGGCCGTGACCGCCGGAGCCGCGGGCACCGCCTACGGCGACGCGGAGACCGTGACCTGGGTGCCCGCCGTACAGGTGCCGGTGGTCAACCCGATCGGGGCAGGTGACTCGTTCGTCGGTGGACTGGTCGAGGCGTGGGAGACGGGCGCCAGCGGTACAGCTGCCATTGTCTTCGCGGTCGCGACCGCGACGGCGTCCGTGGAGCAGGAGTTGGCGGGCGGGGTCGACCCCGCGCGGGCGCGCGAGCTGGCCACGCACGTGGCCGCGGCGGCCGAGCAACGCGTGGAGGCCTGATGTCCCGAAGGCCGACGCTGCGCGACGTGTCCTCACTCGCTGGCGTGAGCGCGAAGACCGTCTCGCGCGTCATCAACGACGACCCGGCCGTGGCGCCCGGCACGGCCGAGAAGGTCCAGGCGGCGATCCGCGAGCTGGGATTCTTCCCGAACCCGGTGGCGCGCTCGCTGCGCGTCGGGCGGGACGACGCGGTGGGCCTCGTGGTCGAAAACATCGCCGACCCGTTCTTCGCCGAGGTCACGAGCGCGGTCGAGGAGGTGGCGCGGGAGCGGGGCATGTTCGTGGTGATCGCGAGCGCCGGGTACGCACCCGAAAACGAGCGCGTGGTCGTCAACGGCCTCACCAACCGGCGGGTCGCCGGGCTGATCATCACGCCGACGTCCGGCGACCACTCGTACCTGGAGCACGAGCACTCGCGGCTGCCGACCGTGTTCGTCGACCGGCCGCCGATCCAGCACGACGCCGACACCGTGCTCGCCGACAACGAGGGCGGCGCCCGGCTGGCCACGCGGCATCTGATCGACCACGGGCACCGGCGGGTGGCGTTCATCGGCGACCGGCTGCACATCTACACGACGCGGCTGCGGTACCAGGGCTTCCGCGCGGCGATGCTGGACGCGGGATTGCAGGTCGACGAGCGGCTGGTGCACGTCGATGCGATGGGCGCGCAGAACTCGACCGCCGCGACCGTAGAGCTACTCACGTCCGACCCGCAGCCCACCGCGGTCATTTCGGCGAATGCACGGACCTCGCTCGGTGTGGTGAAGGCGCTGCACCAGGAGAACCGCACCGACATTGCCCACGTGAGCTTCGACGATTTCCAGGGCGCCGAGTCGCTGAACCCGCCGGTGACGGCCGTCTACCAGGACCCGCAGGCGCTGGGCCGCCGGGCGGCGGAGCTGCTCTTCGACCGCCTGAACGGCGACGACAGGCCGCCGAGGCGCGTGGTGCTCCCGGTACGCCTGATCGTCCGCGGCTCCGGCGAGCTCCCGCCCGCCTGACTCAGGCCAGCAGGGAGCGGAGACCGGCGTCTACGTCCACGTACCCGCCCTCGCGGCCGCGCGGGACGATGCTGAGCATGTCGGCGGCGAACTGGCACAGAGGTGCCCTGGGCAGGTCGATCGCGAGCATGTCGCGGCCGTTGCGCAGGATGATGCTGACCACGCTGGCGCCCGGTTCGGTGCCGATGACCACGTCGCCCTCGCCGGCCTGACCCGTCAGGCCGGCGAGCAGAAGATCGCGCGCGAACACCCAGCAGGATGCGTCGGTCGCGTCGGCGCTGACGATGACGTGCACGGCGTACGGGTCCTCAGCGGCGTACCCGAGCCCGATGGTCACCGATCCGTCGACCGCCGCCGAGTACGCGTGACCCATCATCATCTGCCACGCCGATCGCTTCCTCCATCTCACGATCGTTGAATACGGTCCGCGAAGGGCGTCGGATGAATATTGGAGGTGATCGGCGGCACAAGTCGGGCGGATACCCACCGCACCGGGCACCCCGGGATGGCAGGCTTGACCGATGCGGACGCGCACCGATGTGATCGAAGACCTTATGGGTCGCTTTCCCCATATTCCTCGCGAGGCGGTGCTTAAGGAAGATCTGCTGCGGGGCGGTATGGCGTTCGACGAGTCGGTGCTGACCGACGGTGACGGCGGCGCGGTCAAGCCCAAGTCCTACTTCATCTTCTCCTTCGACCACCGCACCCTCCCCGAGTTGGGCGAGGCGGCGCTGCGCCGGCCGCCAGAGGAGGTGGTGCTGACCGGCGGGCCGTACGGACTGCGCCGGACCGTGGTGTCGGTGCGGGTCAACCCCGACTCCCCGTACCGTGTGCAGGCCGACGCCGACGGCGTGGCACGGCTCTTCCTCGACGGGCGGCCGATCGCCGACGTCGGGCTCCCGCCGATGCCGGACTACTACCGCCACACGCTCGCCAACGGCAAATCGGTCATGGAGGTCGCGCCGACCATCCAGTGGGGCTACCTGATCTATCTGACGGTGTTCCGCGTCTGCCAGTACTTCGGCGCCAAAGAGGAGTGCCAGTACTGCGACATCAACCACAACTGGCGCCAGCACAAGGCGGCCGGGCGGCCGTACACCGGTGTCAAGCCGGTCGACGAGGTGCTCGAGGCACTTGAGATCATCAACAAGTACGACACGGCGCGCGCCTCGCACGCGTACACGCTGACCGGCGGCAGCGTGACCTCGAAGGTGGACGGACTCGCCGAGGCCGACTTCTACGGGCGGTACGCCAAGGCGATCGAGGAGCGCTTCCCGGGCCGGTGGATCGGCAAGGTGGTGGCACAGGCGCTGCCGAAGGCGGACGTGCAGCGGTTCCACGACTACGGCATTCGCATTTACCACCCTAATTACGAAGTGTGGGACAAGCGCCTTTTTGAGCTATACTGCCCGGGGAAGGAGCGCTACGTCGGGCGGGAGGAGTGGCACCGCCGCATCCTCGACTCGGCGGAGATCTTCGGGCCTCGCAACGTCATCCCCAACTTCGTGGCCGGCATCGAGATGGCAGAGCCGTTCGGGTTCCGGACGGTAGACGAGGCAATCGAGTCGACAACGGAGGGGCTTCAGTACTTCATGTCTCGGGGCATTCTGCCTCGGTTCACCACGTGGTGCCCCGAGCCGACCACGCCATTGGGTCGGACCAATCCTCAGGGCGCACCGCTGGAGTACCACATCCGGCTGCTGGAGGCGTACCGAGCGACCATGGAGGCCAACGGCCTGACCTCGCCGCCCGGGTACGGGCCGCCCGGGGCCGGGCACGCGGTGTTCTCGGTGAGCTCCTTCATGGACACCCTGCCGGCTCGCGAGGACTCCTCGGCTACGGTTCCGGCGTGATCTTGGTTTTCTCCCGGACCACCGGGTTCCGGCACGACTCCATCCCCGCGGGCATCGAGACCGTGCGGTCCTTCGGGTACCCCGTCGACGCCACCGAGGACCCCGACTGGTTCACGCCAGAGCGGCTCAGCCGGTACCAGGCCGTCGTCTTCATGAACACGAACGGCACCGTGCTCGACGACGCCGGCCGCGCGGCATTCGAGGAGTACGTGCGGGGCGGTGGTGGGTTCATGGGGGTGCATTCGGCGACCGCGACCGAGTACAACTGGCCGTTCTACGGCGCGCATGTCGGTGCGTACTTCGACAAGCACCCCGAGGTGCAGCCGGCCACGGTGACCGTGGCCGACCACGACCACCCCGCCACCGCGCACCTGCCCGGCACCTGGTCCCGCGTGGACGAGTGGTACGACTTCCGCACCCGCCCCGACGCGCGGGTGCTCCTGCGCCTCGACGAGACGACGTACTCGGGCGGCGGGATGGGCGCGGACCACCCGCTGGCCTGGTGCCACGAGCACGGCGGTGGGCGGGCGTTCTATACGGCACTCGGCCACACGATCGAGGGGTACGGCGAGCCCGCGTTCCGCGAGCATCTGCTGGGCGGCCTCCGCTGGGCCGCGGGCATGGCTTAACGCCGCGGACCCCATCACGCGCGCGGTCCGGACGAGGGTGGCACGGCGGTCTCACCCGCCCGCCGCTGAGCGCCGCTACGTCGCACCGCGTGCCGCCGCGCGGCCCGCGCGCCGCATAGCGCCCGTGCCGCCGCGCGGGCGCCG
>NZ_JAIBNX010000257.1 GCF_026130045.1 Micromonospora sp. CPCC 205371 | reverse complement strand
TCGGCGTCGTCGTCCGCCCCCGCGAGCGCGCCTGCGCCTCCGCCTGCGCCGTCGCCGCCGCCGTCCTCGGCGCCGCCCGCCGGCGCGGCGAGCGCATCCGTGGCGCCATCGAGGTCGCCCTCGCCGGTGCCGGCGTCCGCCTCGTCGACGTCGGGCGTCGCGGGCGCCTCGGACTCGTCGCCGTCCTCGGCCTCATCCATGGCGTTGCCGTCGGTCTCGCGCGCGCCCCAAGGCTCGGCGAGCGCTTCAGCGTCGGTGCCCGCGAGCGCCTCGGCTTCGTCGGCTTCGTCGGCCTCGTCCGCCTCGTCGGTCTCGTCGGTCTCGTCGGTCTCGTCGTCGACCGTGGGCCCGGTGATTGCCTCCGGGCCGTCGTCGAGGTCGGCCTCGTCGCCGTCGGCTTCCGTCTCCGCGAGCGCCTCCGTCTCGTCGGGGTCGTCAGCCTCTTCGTCGTCCGTCTCGGCAAGCGCCGCGGTGCCGTCGGCCTCTGTCTCGGCAAGCGTGTCCGCGTCGTCGGCCTCTTCGTTGTCCGTCTCGGCAACCGCCGCGGTGCCGTCGGCCTCTGTCTCCGCGAGAGCGTCCGGCTCGTCGGTCTCGTCGGTCTCTTCGTCGTCTGGCGCGGAGAGCGCCTCGGCGGCGTCGGTCTCTTCGTCGTCCGGTGCGGACAGCGCCTCGGCGGCGTCCGTTTCCTCGACTGCGTCGGTGAGTGCTTCGGCGTCGCCGTCGAGGTCGGCCTCGCCGGTGGTGTCCTCGACCGCCGCGAGCGTGTCGTCGATCTCCGCGAGCGTGTCGTCGGCCTCGACGGTGGCGGCCGTTGGCGGCGCGGAAGGCTCGGCCTCGTCGAGGTCCGGCTGGTCAGTGGGGGTCGCGGAGGGGGCGTCGAGGTCGGTGGGGGCCGCGGAGGTGTCCGCCAGGTCTGCCGCGCCGGTGGGTGCGGCGAGTGCGTCGGTGTGGTCCGGGGCGTCGGCCTGGTCGGCGTCGTCGTCGAGGTCGGGTGCGGAGGGCGGGGCGTAGGGGGTGGCCAAGGCGGCCGCCGGCGCCTCGGCGGGGGTGGCGGACTCGATCAGTTGGGTGGCGATGGGCGGCAGCGGGCTGGGCGGCTCCTCTTCGAGCCGGGGGCGGATGACCGGCATCTCGGTGGTCGGCTCGTTGATCACGGGAGCGTCTGCGGGTGGGCGCGGGCCGGGGAGTGCGATGGCGCCTGGTGCGGGGATGGCGATGGTGGGGTCGGCCTGGCCGTTCTGGTCAGGTGTCGAGGTCGGGCTGGGTTGCATGCTGTGTGTCCTCCGTCCGCTCGGCTAGGCGCGACCGGCGGGCGGGTGCCGGTGCGCCCCGGTGCGCCCGTACAGGGTTCTTCGGCGTCGCTGACCCGACGAAGGCTGGATCGGTGACCAAGAATGGCCCGATGACCAGAAAGGGGGAGCGCGCCCCGCCGGAGACGACCCGTGGCGGCGCACAGTCAACCTACCGCCGGAACACAAATAGCACAGCCCCTGAAACCGTGGTCGGATGCGTACGGAACAATCGGGCACTGTGCCAGTACCTGATCCGTCGACCGGCCGCGTACGGTCGTCCGCCCTGGACCCGGAGATCGCCGGCCGGCTTCGCCGCAACGACGACGGTCTCGTCGCCGCGATCGTGCGCGAACACAGCACCGGCGAGGTGCTGATGATGGCGTGGATGGACGACGAGGCGCTGCACCGCACGCTCACCACCGGCCGGGCGACGTACTGGTCGCGCAGCCGCCAGGAGTACTGGGTGAAGGGCGCGACGTCGGGTCACCACCAGTACGTGAAGTCGGTGGCGCTGGACTGCGACGGCGACACGGTGCTGGTGAGCGTCGAGCAGGTCGGCGCGGCGTGCCACACGGGCGCGCGCACGTGTTTCTTCACCGAGTTGCCCGCGAAGCAGGGGAGTCCCGCATGACGACCGGTGCCGTGAGCCCTGACGAGCGCACGTTCGGCGAGCTGGCGGCCGCCCGCCGGGTGGTACCGGTGACGCGGCGGCTGCTGGCCGACGGCGAGACCCCGGTCGGCGTGTACCGGAAGCTGGCCGGCGGCCCCGGCACGTTCCTGCTGGAGTCGGCCGAGCAGGGCGCCGGCTCGGCGGGTACGGCGTGGTCGCGGTACTCGTTCGTCGGGGTGCGCAGCGCCGCCACGCTGGTGGAGCGCGGCGGGCGGGCGGAGTGGCTGGGCACGCCCCCGGCCGGGCTGCCCACCGAGGGCGACCCGGTGGCGGTGCTTCGCCAGACGGTCGCGGCGTTGACCGGTGACACAGCCGTCGACGGCCTGCCCCCGCTGACCGGCGGCATGGTGGGCTACCTGAGCTACGACCTGGTGCGCCGGTTCGAGCGGCTGCCGAGTCTCGCCGCCGACGACATCGGCCTGCCCGAGCTGGGCATGATGCTGGCGACCGACCTGGTGGTGCTCGACCACTACGACGGCTCCGCGATCCTGGTGGCGAACGCCATCCTTCCCGAGCACGCCACCGCAGCCGATCGCGTGGCCGCCTACCACCACGCGGTGGGCCGGCTCGACGCGATGACGACGGCGCTGTCCCGCCCGATCCCGCCGATGATCTCCACTGTAGACAGTGCGGCGCTGGGTGACGTGGTGAGCCGCACCGAGCCGGGCGCGTACCCGAAGGCGGTCGAGACGGCGAAGGAGGCGATCCGGGCCGGCGAGTGCTTCCAGATCGTGGTGGCACAGCGGTTCGAGCGGGAGACCACCGCCGACCCGCTCGACGTCTACCGGGTGCTGCGCGCCACCAACCCGAGCCCGTACATGTATCTGCTGCGGTTCGACGGGTTCGACATCGTGGGCTCGTCGCCGGAGGCGCATCTGAAGGTCACCGGTGGATCTACCAGGCGGGCGTTGCTGCACCCGATCGCGGGCACGCGGCCGCGGGGCGCCAGCCCGGAGCAGGACGGCGCGCTGGCCGCCGAGCTGATCGGCGACCCGAAGGAGCGGTCCGAGCACGTCATGCTGGTCGACCTGGGCCGCAACGACCTGGGTCGGGTCTGCCGGCCGGGCACGGTGGAGGTGCCCGAGTTCGCGATGATCGAGCGGTACAGCCACGTCATGCACATCGTCTCGACCGTCGTGGGCGAGCTGCGCGAAGACCAGACGGCGTTCGACGCCCTCGCCGCGACGTTTCCGGCGGGCACGCTCTCCGGCGCGCCCAAGGTGCGCGCCATGGAGATCATCGAGGAACTGGAGCCGACGCGCCGGGGACTCTACGGCGGCACGGTCGGGTACTTCGGGTTCGGCGGCGACATGGACATGGCGATCGCGATCCGCACGGCACTGCTTCGGGGCGGCCGGGCGTACGTGCAGGCGGGCGCGGGGATCGTCGCCGACTCGGACCCGCTCGCCGAGGAGCGCGAGACGCAGAGCAAGGCGGCCGCCGTGCTCGCCGCGATCGCGGCCGCGGAGACGCTGAAGCCAGCCCGATGAATGCTCGGCGGGAGTTGACGCTCGCGGTGGTGGTCAGTGCCGCCGGTGCCGGGCTGGCGCTCTTCGCGGCCACCCGCACGTGGTGGGTCGAGGTGGTGCCGCGGCCGGCGCCGCTGCCCGCGACCCGTACGGCTCACGACGGTGGCGGTCTACTGCCGGCGCTCGCACTCGTGGGACTGGCCGGGGCGGGCGCCTTGATAGCCACCAAAGGGCGGGTGCGCAGGTGGCTGGGCGTACTGCTGCTGCTGAACGGCGCTGGAGTGGCGACCAGCGGAGCGTTCGGTCTGGCCGATGCCACCGGTTGGCCTTTGGCCTGCGTAGCAGGCGGGGTGCTGCTCGCCGCCGGCGGCGCGTTCGCCGTCGTGCGCGGCGGCGGGTGGCCGAGCCTCGGCGCCCGCTACGAGCGCGCGCCGGTCGCGACCTCGGACTGGGACGCGCTCGACCGCGGCGAAGATCCGACGCTGCGCTGACTGAGCTGCCGGCGGACCTCGGCGATGCGGTCGGCCCGGGCCCGGTCGGCGCAGACGGCCTCCCACGCGTTGCCGCGGGCGGTGCGGATGCGGTCTTCGCCGACGACGGCCCGCTCGACCGTGTCGATGACACCGACCGCCATGGAGAGAACCGTGCGGGGGATCGCGACGAAACCGCTCTCGGGTGTGTTCATGGCTTCGCTCCGCTACTGATCAACCGGGTGGGGCGCCGTCGAATATTTTGCCCGATAACCAGGCTGCCGGGGGCCTGTTTCGGGGTGGTGACCGCACAGTCAACTCTGCGGTTCGCGGGCCGTATCGGCAACGCCATGCTCGTCACACCGAAATGTGTTTAAGGTCGGTTTCGCGGGTATAAGCGCCGCTACGCCCCAAGAGGGAGGTTGATGATGAAGCGAATCGTGCTTCCTATCGCCGGAGCGGTCGTCGTGGCCGCGGGCCTCGTCGCCCTTGCCGGTGCCGCCCCTGCCGCACCTGAGCAGCCTGTACCGACACTGTGGCCCGTGCCCACGTGCGTCTCCCTGCCCCCGTGGCCGGTGCCGACGTCACTGCCGAGCGGGGTGCCGACCAACCTCCCGCTGCCGACCGCGTGGCCGCAGCTACCCCTGCCCACCTGCCCACCGTCGCCCACGGTGACGCCGTCGTAGCGGGCGGCCGGGCATTATGCCGCATTCCAAGGGGTGAGGGTTGCCATACCCCGGACTCCAAGTATTCCGTGGCGGCGCCTAGCATCGGGCGAATGACACCCGGAAAGGGGAGTCCGTTGGTGACTGCTGAGCATGCAAGCGCGGATGACGAGGGCACCCGGCCATCCGTGAGTGTGCTCGACGAGATTCTCGCGGGAGTGCGCGAAGACGTCGAGCAGCGACAACGACAGGTCTCGCTGGAGCGGGTGAAGGAGCTGGCCGCCGCGGCGAAGCCGGCGCGCGACGCGTACGCCGCGCTGCGCAAGCCGGGCGTCGCGGTGATCGCGGAAGTGAAGCGGTCGTCCCCCAGCAAGGGGCAGCTCGCCGAGATCCCGGACCCGGCAGACCTGGCGACCGAGTACGCGGCCGGCGGCGCCCGGTGCATCAGCGTGCTCACCGAGGGGCGGTGGTTCGGCGGATCTCTCGAAGACCTCGTGACGGTGCGCGCCGCCGTCGACGTGCCGGTCCTGCGCAAAGACTTCATCGTGTCCAGCTACCAGGTGCACGAGGCGCGGGCGCACGGCGCCGACCTGGTGCTGCTGATCGTGGCCGCACTGGAGCAGAACGTGCTCGTCGGGCTGCTGGAGCGCATCGAGTCGCTGGGCATGACGGCCCTGGTCGAGGTGCACACCGAAGAAGAGGCCGACCGCGCGCTTGAGGCCGGTGCACAGGTGATCGGCGTCAACGCCCGTGACCTGCGCACGCTGGAGGTCGACCGGTCGGTGTTCGAGCGGATCGCGCCCGGGCTGCCCGGCAACGTCGTCAAGATCGCCGAGTCGGGCGTGCGGGGTCCGCACGACCTCATCCGGTACGCCTCGGCCGGCGCCGACGCGGTCCTGGTGGGCGAGGGCCTGGTGACCCAGAAGAGCCCCCGCGACGCCGTGGCCGAGCTGGTCAACGCCGGCAACCACCCCGCCACCCCGCGGCCCGTCCGGTGACCGCGTCCCTTGCCGGCCTGCTGCCCGATGTCGCCGGTCACTTCGGTCGGTACGGTGGCCGGTTCGTGCCGGAGGCCCTGGTCGCCGCGCTCAACCAGCTCGACGCCGCCTACCGGCACGCGATGGCCGACGAGGCGTTCCAGGCGGAGTTCGGTGCGCTGCTGCGCGACTACGCGGGCGTGCCTTCACTGCTGTACCGCGCCTCGCGACTGTCCGAGTCGGTTGGCGCCAACATCCTGCTCAAGCGCGAAGACCTCAACCACACGGGCGCGCACAAGGTGCGCAACGTGCTGGGCCAGGCGCTGCTCACCAAGCGGATGGGCAAGCGCCGGGTGATCGCCGAGACCGGTGCCGGCCAGCACGGCGTCGCCAGCGCCACCGCGGCCGCGCTCATGGACCTCGAGTGCGTGGTCTACATGGGCGAGGTCGACACCGAGCGGCAGGCGCTCAACGTCGCCCGCATGAAGATGCTCGGCGCCACCGTCGTGCCGGTGACCAGCGGCTCGCGCACGCTCAAGGACGCGCTCAACGAGGCGCTCCGCGACTGGGTGTCCACAGTGGAGCACACGCACTACGTGATCGGCACGGCGGCGGGGCCGCACCCGTTCCCGGCGATGGTGCGCGACTTCGCTCGCGGCATCGGTGTCGAGGCGCGGCGGCAGTGCCTCGACCTGACCGGCACGCTTCCCGACGCGGTGGGCGCCTGCGTCGGCGGCGGCTCCAACGCGATCGGCATCTTCCACGCGTTCGTCGGCGACGAGGGCGTGCGGCTGTACGGGTTCGAGGCGGGCGGCGAGGGCATCGGAAGCGGCCGGCACGCGGCGCGCTTCTCCGGCGGCACCCCGGGCGTGCTGCACGGCACCCGCACGTACGTGCTCCAGGACGACGACGGGCAGACCCTGGAGTCGCACTCGATCTCGGCGGGGCTCGACTATCCCGGCGTGGGGCCCGAGCACGCGTGGCTGCACGACAACGGCCGGGCGTCGTACCTGCCGATCACCGACGACGAGGCGATGGCCGCCTTCCAGTTGCTGTGCCGCACCGAGGGCATCATCCCGGCGCTGGAGAGCGCGCACGCGATCGCCGGCATCCTCAAGATCGTGCCCACGCTCCGCGAGGAGCTGGGGCGCGAGCCGACGATCATCATCAACCTGTCCGGGCGCGGCGACAAAGACGTCGAGACGGCCGGCGCGTACTTCGGGATCTTGAAATGAGTATCGCGGTCGCCTTCGAGAAGGCGCGGGCCGAGGCGGGGCCTGCCGGGCGGGAGCGCCCCGGGCGGGCCCTCGTGGTCGGGTGCATGCCCGCCGGGTTCCCCACGGTCGAGGGCAGCATCGCGTCGATGAAGGCGATGGCTTCCGCCGGTGTCGACGTGATCGAGGTGGAGCTGCCGTACTCCGACCCGGTCATGGACGGCCCCGTGATCCAGAAGGCGAGCGACATCGCGCTGGCGGGCGGGGTACGCACCCGTGACACGCTGCGCATCATCGAGGCGGTCGCGGCCACCGGCGTGCCGGTCGTGCTGATGACGTACTGGAACCCGATCGAGAAGTACGGCGTCGACGGGTTCGCGCGCGACCTCGCCGCGGCCGGCGCCACCGGCATGATCACGCCCGACCTGATCCCCGACGAGGCCGAGGAGTGGCTGGCGGCGTCCGACAGGTACGGGATCGACCGCACGTTCCTCGTCTCGCCGTCGTCGACCGACGACCGGATCGCGATGACCGTCGAGCACTGCCGCGGGTTCGTCTACGCGACGTCGATCATGGGTGTCACCGGGGCGCGCGAGCAGACCTCGTCGGCGGCGCCCGAGCTGGTCGCCCGGGTCCGCGCGGTCAGCGACATCCCCGTCGGGGTGGGCCTGGGCGTACGCGACGGCGCGCAGGCCGGCGAGGTGGGGCGGTTCGCCGACGCGGTGATCGTGGGCAGCGCCCTGATCCGGTGCGTCCTGGAAGCACCGGACGAGTCAGCGGGGCTCGACGCGCTCCGCACGCTGAGCGCCGACCTGGCGGCCGGCGTTCGCGCTGAGTCTGATGCCCTCGCTCCGCTCGGGTCGCTCGCGCGCCCGGAAGCCGCCCTGTAGACCGCAGCCGCCCTGTAGACCGCAGCCGCTCTGGTCGCTGCGCTCCCGCCGCTTTGTGCGGTCTGCGGGCGGCGCGCGCTCGCTAGCGAGCCAACGCCGCCGCGGGCTGCTCGGCGTCAGCGTCGTCGGCGTCGGGGAGCTCCGGCTCCTTGTCGCGCTGGACCTCGCGCAGCACCCCGCTCCGGCCGGCGACCGCGTCCGCGATGGCGGCCCGCGCGGTCGGTGTCATCGGCTCGGGCAGCATGTCGGGGTCGTGCCACGAGAGGCGGCTGATGCGGCCAGGCGAGTTGACCGACGGCTCGCCGCCGTCGATCTCCGCGCGGAAGACGTGCATGAGCACGTCGGGCAGGTCTTCGCCGCACGCGTCGCCGGTGAGCTGGTAGATGCCCAGCAGGTCGACCATGTGCGTCTCCAGCCCGGTCTCCTCGCGGATGTCGCGCACAGCCGCGTGCATCGGGCTCTCGGCCTGGCGGATGCGGCCGCCGGGCAGGCACCAGAGGCGGTGCCCTTGACGAAGCTGACAGAGCAGTACGCGGCCGGCGGCGTCGGTGATGACGGCGGCGACCGCGGAGGTCAAGGAGCTCATGACATCGAGCCTACGGCCGCCCGAACGTCAAGTCAGCCTTCCGGCGAGGGCAAACAGAGGTCAAAGAGCGCCGCCCGGGGTGACGCGACCGGCGCTGGCGGCGGTAGCGTGTGCACCCGTGACAATCGCCGCAATCCCGAGCCCGAGCACCGCGGTCTGGCAACTCGGCCCGATCCCGGTCCGGGCGTACGCCCTTTGCATCATCCTCGGCATCGCGGTGGCGTGTGCGGTGACCGAAGTACGGCTGCGCCGCCGGGGCGGCCCGCAGTGGGCGGTGCTCGACATCGCGCTCTGGGCGGTGCTGTTCGGCATGGTCGGCGCGCGGCTCTACCACGTGATCACCTCACCGCAGGACTACTTCGGTGAGGGCGGCGAGCCCATCCGGGCGCTGTACATCTGGGAGGGTGGCCTCGGCATCTGGGGCGCCGTCGCGGGTGGTGTGCTCGGCGGGTGGCTGGCGGCCCGCCAGCTCGGCATCCCGTTCACGGTGGTGGCCGACGCGGCCGCGCCGGGCCTGCCGCTCGCGCAGGCGGTCGGGCGGATCGGCAACTGGTTCAACAACGAGCTGTACGGCGGCCACACCGACCTGCCGTGGGGCCTCGACGTGCACCAGATGGATCCGGACAACCCCGGCGAGGCGCTCAAGGACCAGAACGGCGACCCGATCCTGGAGCCGGGCGGCCCATTCCACCCCACGTTCCTGTACGAGGCGCTGTGGAACGTCGGCGTCGCCGGTCTGGTGATCTGGGCCGACCGGAAGTGGAAGTTCGGCAAGGGCAGGGCGTTCGCGCTCTATGTGATGGCGTACACGGTGGGGCGGTTCTGGATCGAGCTGATGCGCACCGACGAGGCCAACAAGATCCTCGGCGTACGCCTCAACGTGTTCACCTCGGTCGTCGTCTTCCTCGGCGCGCTCATCTACTTCCTGCGCGTCCGCGGCTCCCAGGAATTTCTGGTGCCGGTCGACGCCCCAGTGGGGGTGGTGGCGCCGGTGGGCGCGGGCGGCGCCGACGTGTCGCAGCGCGACGTCTCCGGTGAGTCCGGCACCGCGGCGCGCAAGCCCCAGCGGTACCGCGCGGTAACAGAAGAGCAGTACCGTGCGTACCAGGAAACGGGCGTGGTACCGGAGGAGAAGGGCGATCTCCTCGACGACTTCGCCGACGACGACGTGGAGGACGAGCCCGACGACGACGTGGCCAGCGACGGGGTGGGCGATGACCCGGACGCCGGCTCGAACGACGGCTCCGACGGCGGCGAAACGTCGGACGAAGAGTCGGACGACGAGTCCGACACCGACGCGCGCGGCCGCGCCGACAATGGCGGCGATCCGGCCGTCAGTACCGGCGACCGCTGAACTACCACCCTCGACCGCGCAGATACAAACCGAGCAAGGGGGCGCAGCCCATGCGTACCGCAGTGGTCGTGGGTGCCGGGATCGGTGGCCTCGCGGCCGCGGGTGGGCTCGCCCGGTCCGGTTGGCAGGTGACGCTGCTGGAGCGCGACGATCGAATCCGCGCCGGCGGCACCGCGCTGATCCTGTGGCCCAACGCGGTACGGGCCCTGGAATCGCTCGGCATCGCCGACGGGCTGGCCGCGATCGCGACACCGCTGCCCGACACCGGAGTACGCCGTCCGGACGGCCAGTGGCTCGTGCAGCCCCGGGTCGGCGGCACGCGGCTGCCGGTCGTGGTGCACAGCGACGACCTCCACGACGCGCTGGTGGCAGGCCTCGGCGACCGGGTCGAGGTCCGCACCGGCGCCACCGTGCGCTCGGTACGCGCCAACCCGGGTGACCGGCCGGCGGTGGGCGACGGGCGTAACACATACGAGGCAGACATCGTGGTGGCCGCCGACGGCATCGACAGCGCCGTCCGGCAGCGGCTCGCGCCCGAATCCACCGTGGTCAGCTCCGGCTGCGCGGCATGGCGGGCCGTGATCCCGTGGTACCGGGCGCCCCGCCTCCCCGGCGACCTGCCCGTCCGCGGCGAGACCCTGGGCGCCGGATACCGGTTCGTGGCCGCCTCGTTGGGCGAGCGCGGCTCGGCGGGCGCCTCCACGCGCGGCGGCATCTACTGGATCGCCACGGCGGCCGGCGCGCCCCGCCCCGAGTCGCCCGCCACCCAGCTCACGCTGCTGCGCCGGTGGTTCTCCGGCTGGCACGCCCCCATCGGCGACCTGCTCGCCGCCACCGAGCCCGACGACCTGGTGCAGCAGGAGGTCCGCGAGCTGCGACCGCTGCCCCGGGGATACGGGTTCCCGGCGGGCACGGGCGGGTTCGTGCTGCTCGGCGACGCCGCGCACGCGATGCCGCACCATCTCGGCCAAGGCGCGTGCCTCGCCCTGGAAGACGCGGCGACGCTGCGATCGGTGCTGCGCGAGGTCGTGCCGGGCGCGCAGGCGCAGGCGGCCGTCGAGGCGTACTCGCGGCTGCGCCGGCCGCGGGCGGTGACCGTCGTGCGCCAGACCCGCCGCATGTCGGCGGTGCTCCAGGCGCGTGGG
>NZ_JAIBNX010000256.1 GCF_026130045.1 Micromonospora sp. CPCC 205371 | reverse complement strand
GGGCCCGGCGGCCTGAGAGGCGCCGCCCTCCCTCGCGCCACGCGGCGACTCCGTCGGCGGGTCCCACAGTCCAGGCGGCGCCGGCCGCGGAGCCGAGCCGCCACGGGCTCGGGCTGACCCGCACCGGCACGCCCAGCTTGCCGAACGCCCCGGCCGTCGCCTCGACGGCGTCCGGCCCGAGCAGCCGCCGCCCGCCGGTGGTGCGCCGCTGGTGCGCGTTGAACGCGGCCGCCAGGTCGGCGTCGAGATCCTCGACAGGGTCGAGGTCGACCCGTCCGATGACCGACAGCGTCAGCAGCGCCGGGCAGCCCGCCTCGACCCACGCGGCGACCAGCCGGTCGACCTCGCCGGCCGTCAGCAGGTCGAGCCGCGCCGAGGTGGTGATCAGGCCGGCACCGGCCAGGTCGCCGGCGGTCAAGGCCGTGACGTCCGCCTGTACCGCCGAGGCCGTCACCGGCGCGGCCAGGCTCGCGGTGGCATGGTCGAGCAGCACCTGGTCCTGGTCGTAGAGCACCCAGTGCTGCGGGCGGTCCAGCAGCGGCGCGAGCCACCGTGCCATCGAGCCGGTGCCGCAGCCGAGGTCGTGGATCACGGGCCGCTCGACGCCGGCCAGCCGGTCGCGTACGAGGTCGAGCAGGTCGACCGCGCGGGCGTCGGCGTCGGCCGGCTCCCGCAGCGCCAACCACTCGGGGCTGAAGCTCATCTCGGTCCTCTCCATACACGGGTCCCATCCAGGACGCCGGCCACCGCGTGCACGGTGGCGTCCCAGCCCGGCAGGGTGTCGCGCCGGGCCCGGGCGGCCGCGCGGAGCCGCTCGCGCAGGTCAGCGTCGGTCAGCCAGGCTCGCAGAGCCTCCGCCAGTGCCGCCGCGTCGCCCGGCGGGACCAGCCTTCCCGGTACCCCATGAGCAGCGCGACCCAGGGCTCTGCTAGCTGGCGCTCGCTCCGCTCGCGCGGGCCCTAGGGCCTCTTGGGCGGCGCCTTCCCGCGCGCCGCGCGGCGACTTCGTCGGCGCGTCGCTTAGTCCAGGCGCTGCCGGCCCGAGGGCCTCGGGCACGCCGCCGACGGCGGTCGCGAGGACCGGCACGCCGCGCGCCAGGGCCTCCGTGACCACCATGCCGTAGGTCTCCGCGTGCGACGGCAGGACCAGCAGGTCGGCGGCGGCGTAGCCGGCGTCGAGCGCCGTGCCCGCCAGCGGGCCCGCGAACCGCACCCGCCCACCCAGGCCGTGCGCCTCCACCAGCCGCCGGACCCGCGCGGTGAAAGCGGCGTCGCGGTCGAGAGCGCCCACGAGCGTGCAGCTCCATGGGGTATCGCTCAGCTTCGCCAGCGCCTCGACCTCCCCTCCTCCCCCCTGGCCGGCCGCCACGGGGGCCCCGCACAGCACCCGCCCCCCCCCCTCGGTGGCCCCCGGGGGCGGCGCGTGGTCGACGCCGGGCGCGGCCGGGTGCACCCGGTCCGGCGGCAGCCCGTGGTGCTCGACCAGCCTGGCCACGGTCCAGTCGCTCGTCGCGATCACCGCCGCGGCGGAGCGCAGGGCCCGCCGTTCAAGAGCATCCAGTCGCGCCGCGGCCGCCGCCGTCAGGCCGGTCTCGTCGGCGAGTGGCAGATGCACGAGTACCGCCAGCGGCAGCCGCCGGGCCGCAGCCTCCACGATGTCCGGCACACCGCACGCGACGAGGCCGTCGACCAGCACGGGCGCGCCGTCCGGTACCGCCGCGAGCGTGCTCGCGAGCCTCGCCTTCTCCGCAGGCGACGGTGACGGCCAGCCGCCGTCGACGGGCAGCTCGGTCACCCGCCAGCCGGCCGCCGCCAGACCCGCGCACACCCGCCGGTCGTACCGGTTGCCGCCGCTCGGCGCCGCGAGGTCGTCCACGCCGCCCGGCAGGATGGCGTAGACGCTCCTCATAGGTCCGGCCCGCCCGGGGTCACAGAGTCAGCTCGTAGCTGGCCCAGGCGATGTGCGACTCGTGCAGCGTGACCGTGATGCCGGTCAGGCCGCGAGCGCCCTCACCGAGCACGCCCGCGCGTACCTTCTCGGCCAGCCGGTCGGCGACCACCTTGGCCAGCGCCTCCGTCGAGGTGTTGATGCCGGCGAAGGCGGGCTCGTCGTCCAGGTTCCGGTAGTTGAGATCGGCAAGCACGCTCGCCAGCTCGGTCGAGGCCGCCCCGATGTCCACCACGATGTTGTCGGCGTCGAGCTCGGGCCGGCGAAACGTGGCGTCCACGACGAACGTGGCACCGTGCAGCCGCTGCGCGGGGCCGAAGACCTCGCCCTGGAAGCTATGAGCGACCATCATGTGATCCCGGACCGTAACGCTGAACAACGATTCACCCTTCCGCGTCGGGGTACCTGACAAGGTGACACAGCGCCGGCAGCTCACCGGACGCCAGGCGGGGCAGCACGTCGGGCAGCTCCGCGAAGTCGCACGCGCCCGTGAGCAGCGCGTCGAAGGCCGGGTCGGCGAGCAGATCCAGGGCCAGCGCCAGGCGGTCGGCGTACGTGCGGCGGCCCCGCTGGGCGGGCGACACCGTACCCACCTGGCTGCCGCGCACCACGAGACGCCGGGAGTGGAAGTGCTCGCCGAGAGGGAGGCTCACCCTGCGGTCCCCGTACCAGCTCAGCTCCACGACGGTGCCCTCCGGCGCGAGCAACTCCAGCGACCGGGCCAGCCCCGCCTCGGTGGCGCTGGCGTGCACCACGAGATCGCAGTCGCCGGCCGCGCCGTCCGGATGGGTGAAGGCCACGCCGAACGCCGCCGCGACGGCCGCGCGGCTGGGGTCGGTGTCGACGAGCTGCACCCGCGCGCCGGGCAGCCGGGCCAGTACACCGGCCACCGAGCTGCCCACCATGCCCGCGCCGACCACCGCGATCCGGTCGCCGACCAGCGGCGCGGCGTCCCAGGCGGCGTTCACGGCGGTCTCCACGGTGCCCGCGAGCACAGCCCGCGCCGGCGGCACGCGGCCGGGCACCACGGTGACCGCCTCGGCGGGCACCACATAGCGGGTCTGGTGCGGGTACAGGCAGAAGACCGTCTGATCGCGCAGGTGAGGCGGCCCCTGCTCGACCACGCCCACGTTGAGGTACCCGTACTTGACCGGCCCGGGGAACTCGCCCTCCTGGAACGGGGCGCGCATGGCAGCGTGCTGGTTGACCGGCACGCCGCCGCGAAACACGAGCGTCTCGGTGCCGCGGCTCACGCCCGAGTACAGGGTGCGGACCAGCACCTCACCGGGGCCGGGTGCCGACACATCGACCGGACGGATCTCACCGTGGCCGGGGGAGCGGAGCCAAAACGCTCGGCCACGCAGCGTCATCGGCTTCCTTTCCCCGACCGGTGAACCGAACCCGGCCCGCTCTCGTTTCCCAGGTGGGCTCCGGTAACGATACGCGGCGTCCCGGACGGAGGAATTTTGACAGTCAGTGAACGTACCGTCGCGGCACCGTCCGTCGACGGGCCCACAATCGGTATGGCCGTCCAGTTCGTCCTGTTGGGTGCCCTCGGCACGGTCGTCGGCCTCGGCACCGCCGGCTGGCTGACTGGCACCGCGTACGCGCTGGTCACGTGTGCGCTGCTGACCCGGGCGCTGCGCCGCTCCGGCACCCACCTGTTGGGCCCGGCCAACCAGGTCACCCTCGCGCGGGCGACCCTCGTGGGCGGCGTGGCGGCGCTCGTAGCGGACTCGGTCTTCGCGCCGGCGCCGGTCGGGGTACTGGTCGCCCTGGCCAGCGTGGCTCTCGCCCTCGACGGCGTCGACGGCCAGGTGGCCCGGCGCACCGGCTCGACCTCGGCGCTCGGTGCGAGGTTCGACATGGAGGTCGACGCGTTCCTCGTGCTGGTGCTGAGCGTCCTGGTGGCCGGCACGCTGGGTTGGTGGGTACTGGCCATCGGCGGGTTCCGGTACGTGTTCGTGGCCGCCGCGTGGGTGGCACCCTGGCTGAAGGGCGCGCTACCGCCCCGCTTCTCCCGCAAGACCGTGGCGGCTGTGCAGGGGATCGCCTTGGTCGTGGCCGCGGCGGGCGTACTGCCGCGCGTGCTGGCCTTCGCGGTAGTGGGCGCGGCGCTGGCGTCGCTGATCTGGTCCTTCGGCCGCGACGTGGCCTGGCTCTGGCACCACCGCTACACACTGTCCCCCACCCGCGCATAGCGCCCCGCGCCGCCCCGCGCCCCCTCTCCCCGCCGATCAAGGGCAAATGCACGCGGTTGGATCTCTTTTCCGCGTGCGTTCGCCCTTGATCGATGGAGATCTCCTTGATCGGTGGCGCGCCAGGGCTGCCGCGTCGACTAGGTGGGCTGCGCCGTGGGTCGCGCCGCGCCCGACGGCGCGCAAGATCTGGACGCCGGCGGCGTCCGTGGCGAATCGGTGCCCCTCCAGGGGCACCAACTCGCCACAGTCGCGGCCGCTGCCACGCCACGACCGCTAGACCCGTCGGGACGCTACGTATCCACGAACATCGATGTTTGTGGTATCGTGGTCGCGCTTGGGGAGGCTGCCATGGCCGCGATCACGACCTGGTTACCGTTCGCGGCGCGCGCCCGGCTCGGTCCGGTGCCGTTCGCGCCCGGCGAGCGCACCCTCCACGCCGCCTTCACCGCCGATGGCGCGGAGGTGATCGCCACCGACCGCGCCCTCTACCACGGCGATGCCCGCCTCGGCTGGGAGCGCATCGCCCGCGCGTCTTGGGAAGACGGCCACGGCCTGGTACTGACCGGCTGGTCACCCGACGTCCCGGCCCGCACCGTCCTGCCGCTGCGGTCGGCCGCGCCGCTGCTCGCGTTCGCACGCGAGCGCATCGCGTGGACCACGCTGGCCATCACGCGGGTCGAGGTGGGACCGCGCCGCACCGTCCGCGTGGCGGTCCGCCGCTCTCCGGGTACCGGTGGCCTGTTGTGGCTCGTCGACGGCGACCCGGGCCCGGAGCTCGACGCCGCGCTAGCCCGACTCCGCACCGACCTTCTTCCCTGAGCCCCAAGACTGTCGGACCGTAGTCGTACCGTCACGGCATGGACGATCGTGACTGCCTCTTCGGGCGCCGGCTGACGGTGGGCAGCCGCACCTACGAGTTCACGGCCGATGGCGCCGATGGAGAGGCGCTCGCCCTGCTTTTCTCGCCTCGACCTTCGTCGGCTTGGCGGCGATGACCCACGCGCCGACCGCTCGACGCCGCTACCTGATCGTCGACGGTGTGGCGCTTCATACACTTCACTAATTCGCGGCGCTGCGCGGAGGGATCGACTAGCGACGCCGCGACGAGCTCGTCGAGCGCTTCCAGCTCGACCCCAGCAAGAAGGCCCGCACCTACTCCAAGGGCAACCGGCAGAAGGTCGCGGTGGCCGCGGCGTTCGCGTCCGATGTGGAGCTGTACATCTTGGACGAACCGACGTCGGGTCTCGATCCCTTGATGCTGGCGGCCACCCTGTCGTCGCTGAAGCAGCAGTACGGCACCGAGCAGGACCGCCTGGAGGCGCTCACAACCGTGGCGGGCAGCCCGGCCGTGCTGATCCTGCGCAGCGCGCCCACGAACACCAGCGAGGGCGGGATGGCGATGTTCCAGATCCTGACCTCGGCGACATCCTGGATCGCTGGGAACGCACCCGCTGACAGGCGTCGCGCGATATTTCGGCGAACGGCGTCATCCGCGCCACATGCCGCCTGCGCCGCAGGCGCCCGGCGGCGACCCGCCGCCACCCGCCGAGCCCCGACCCGCCGGGTCGTCGAGCGCTGCGAGCGGCGTCGATCAAGGGCATTCCCATCGATCAAGGGCGAATGCACGCGGAAATGAGATCGAACCGCGTGCGTTCGTCCTTGATCGGCGGCAGGGGCGGCGGGCGCGGCAGGGCGGCGGCAGGGGTGGTGGCGGGCGCGGCAGGGGCGGCGGCGGGCGCGGTAGGGGTGGTGGCGGGGCGGCGTGGACCGATCCGTAGTCGGCATAATCACGAATCAAAGTGGACATTGTAGGCAATCGCACGCGCCTGTCTGGCAAGGTTGATGGATGCTGGCCAAGATCCGTTTCGTCCCCTGGACCGTGTCCGTACCGGTGCTCGCGGTCGTTGCGCTGATCCTGACCTGGGGCCGGGACCTGCCCGGCGTCGTGGTAGCGATCGTCGCGGCGTTCCTCGCCGGAGCCGTGCTCGCCGCCGTCCACCACGCGGAGGTGGTCGCCCACCGGGTGGGTGAGCCGTTCGGCTCGCTCGTCCTGGCGGTGGCGGTGACGGTCATCGAGGTCGCGCTGATCGTCACGCTGATGGTCGGCGGCGGCGACAAGACCGCCTCGCTCGCCCGCGACACCGTCTTCGCGGCTGTCATGATCACCTGCAACGGCATCCTCGGCCTGTCGCTGCTCATCGGGGCGCTGCGCCGCAAGCACGCCGAGTTCAACCCGGAGGGCACCGGCGCCGCGTTCGCCACGGTCGCCACCATCGCGGCGCTCAGCCTGGTGCTGCCGACGTTCACCACCAGCCGCCCGGGCCCCGAGTTCACCTCGGCGCAGCTCGCCTTCGCCGCCATCGCGTCCCTCGGCCTGTACCTGCTCTTCGTGATGACGCAGACCCGCCGGCACCGCGACTACTTCCTGCCGGTGGAGGTAACCGGCGCGAGTGTCGACGACGAACAGCACGCCGACCCACCGTCCAACCGGACCGCGCTGATCAGCCTCGGCCTGCTGCTGCTCGCGCTGGTGGCGGTCGTGGGCGACGCCAAGTCCGTCTCGCCCGCTATCGAGAGCGGTGTCGCCGCCGCCGGACTGCCGCAGGCCGTCGTGGGTGTGGTGATCGCGCTGCTCGTGCTGCTGCCCGAGACCCTCGCCGCGGTCCGCGCCGCCCGCCGCGACCGGGTGCAGATCAGCCTCAACCTGGCGCTCGGCTCGGCCATCGCGAGCATCGGCCTCACGATCCCGGCGATCGCGGTCGCGTCCATCTGGCTCGACGGGCCGCTGCTACTCGGGCTCGGCGGCACGCAGATCGTGCTGCTCTCGCTCACCGTCGTGGTGGGCGTTCTCACAGTGGTACCCGGACGGGCGACCCTCTTGCAGGGCGGCGTGCACCTGGCGCTGCTGGCGGCGTTCCTGTTCCTCGCCGCTTCGCCCTGAGCACATCCTCTGAGCGCGTAAATCCGTTGAGGACATTTGGTAATAAGCGCACCCTGGAAGGCCGCTACCAGAACTCCGGGGGATGCCTGCCATGCGCCTGCTCAGCGACCTGTGGGCCACGTCACCGCGCCGCGTCGCGCTCGTGGCCGGACTCGTCGTGCTCGGTGCCGCGGGTCAGGCGTCGGCTGCTGCGCTCGCCGGCCCGGTACTGGTCGATCGCTCAGCGACGCTCTTCTTAGTGCTCGCCGCGGCGCTCGTGGCCGCCGTGCTCAGCGAGCTGGTCGTAAACCTCATCGCCGCCGGGCTCACCGCCGACTGGACCGCCGACGTACGCCGCCGGCTGTGCCGGGTCGCGCTCGGCCAGGACCTGCCGACCCTGGAGACCACACCGGTCGGCGAGCTGCTCGACCGCATCGACGGCGACGTGTACCAGGTGGGCGCCGCCGTGCGCAACGAAGGCGTACGGGTCGCCCGCGCCCTGACCGTGGGCGTGCTGTCCATCGTGACCGCCACCGTCGTGTGGTGGCCCGCGGCGATCGCCATGTTCCTGCTGGCCGCCGGGCTGACTGCCGGCCTCAAACGCCCCGCGGGCCGCATCTCCGCCGCGCGGATGAAAGAGGAAGAGGCCTGGTCCGACCTGGCCGCCGTGATGGAGGAGTCCATCCACGGCCAGGACGACGTACGCAGCTCGCTCGCCCGCCCGTACGTGCTGCGCCTATACGCCCAGCGGGCCAGCAGGGTGCTGAGCCGGGGCCGCGTGGTGTGGCAGCTGTCGGCGGTGGTCACCACCATCGCGTCGGGAGCCATGCGCGCCGGCATCGCCGTCATGGTGGCCGGCGGCGTGTGGGCCCTCGCTGGCGGGCGGATCGACGGGGCGCGGCTGACGGCCGTGTGGCTGCTGGCGATCGGCTTCGGCGGGACCGTGGAGCAGATGAGCCGGATGGTGCCCGAGCTCCAGCACGCGCTCGGTGCCTGGGCCCGGGTACAGCTGCTGCGGAGCGCGAAGCAGGAACCGGCCGGCGGAGCCGCGCCCACCGACGGCGACCTCGCCGTCCGCGGCCTGACCTTCGGGTACGGCAGCGGCGCGCGACCCGCACTGATCAATGTGGATCTGGCATTCGCCCGTGGCCGTTCATACGCGCTGATCGGGCGCAGCGGCTCGGGCAAGTCCACATTGGCCAAGGTGTTGACACGCTCCGTCGACGTGCCCCGCGGCACCGTGTTCCTCGGTGGCGTCGACCTGCTCGACGTCGACGTCGAGGCGCTGCGCCGCTGGGTCGCCGTGGTGCCGCAGCGCACCGAGGTACTGGCCGGCACGCTCGCGGAAAACATCGCGCTGTTCGACCCCGACCTGCTCGAACCGGCCGCCCGCGCGCTCGACGAACTCGGCCTGTCGTCGTGGGTGGCCGACCTGCCCGACGGCATGCACACCAAGCTCGGCGAGGGCGGCCACGTGCTGTCGTCCGGCCAGGAGCAGCTCGTGGCGTTCGCGCGCATCCTGGTCCGCGACCCGCACGTCGTTATCCTCGACGAGGCCACCGCGCGGATGGACCCGGTCACCGAACGCCGCGTGCAGCGCGCCACCGAACGCCTGCTGCGCGACCGGATCGGCATCGTCATCGCGCACCGGCTCTCCTCGGTGCGCCGCTGCGACGAGGTAGTGGTGCTCGCCGACGGCGAGGTGGTCGAGGCCGGGCCGCTGGTGGAGTCGGAGCGGTTCGCACGGCTACTCGCCACGGCGGGCAGCGCGATGCCCGCGCGCGGCGGCGCCGCGGGCGCGGTCGCCCTAGCCGAGGCACCGGCCGAGGTGGAGGCGCTGGTCGCGCTGCCGGCGACAGAGATCGCCGCGCCGCCCAAGACAGACCCGCCGCCTGTACCGGAGCCGCCGCCCGCCCGCACCCTGCGCGAGATTGTGCGGCTGGCCACCAACGACCCGCGCTACGGCCTGGGTGCGGTGTCGCTGTTCGTCATCATGGTGCTGCTCGGCCTCGACGGCGCGCTGCTGTCGTGGCTCTGGGCCGACCTGGTCGACGGCTCAGGAGGGCTGTTCTGGCCGGCCGCCGGCGTCGTCGCGGGCCTGCTCGTGGCGATACCGGTGCCGTACCGCACCTTCCAGTGGTTCCCCGAGTGGTGGGTCCGCCAGATGCTGCGCATCAGCGCCCGCCTGGTACACGGGCAGACCGGCCCGCGCCGGGTCAGCTCGCACAGCCCGGCGGCCGTGGTGGCGCAGGGCGGCGAGACCGAGCGCGTGGTCGTACTGGCCGACAACCTGATCGACCAGTCAATCGCCGCGCTGGTGCTGGTGTCGATCACGGCGGTGTCCGGCTCGATCGTGCCGGGCCTGTTCTTCCTCGGCACGATGGTGCTGTCCGGACTGGCGGCGACGCTGTTCGCGCCGCTGCTGGAGCGGGCGGCCCGGCGCACCGTGTCGGCCCGCGCCGCGTTCGCCACCTCGCTGGTGTCGTCACTGTCCGCGGCCCGCACGGTCAAGCTGGCCGGCGCGACCGAGCCGGTCCTGGCGCACCTGGCCGGGCTCGACCGCACGCGCAGCGACCGGCAGCGGCGGGAGATCTCGGTACAGGTCTGGGCCCGCTCCACGCCCGCCGTCCTCAGTGGACTGGCGCCGATCGCGGTGTGGGCGCTGTACCTGGGCGGCTCGCTCACGTCGGGTGCCGCACTGATCGCGGTGACCACGCTGTACTCGGCGCAGTGGTTCGCGTGGACCACGGCGTCGCTCGTCTCGCAGCTGCCGTCGGCCCGCGTGTGGACCAGGCGCACCGTCGCGATGAGCGGCACCGGCCAGTACTCCGCGGCCGTGCCAGGGCTCGACCTGTCGGAGGGCACCGCCCCCGGTCCGTCCGCCGCGCCCCGGCACCCGCTGCGGAGGCTGGAGCTGGTCCGGTTCACCGCCGTGCACGAAGACGGCACGGTCGGCGTCCGCGACGTCGACCTGGCCGTCGAACGTGGACAGTTGGTGCTCCTGGTCGGCCCCGTGGGCTCGGGGAAGTCGTCGCTGCTGCGGGCGCTCGCCGGCATCGTGCACCACACGGGCGACCTACGCTGGAACGGCCAGCCGGTCACCGAGCCGGAGCTGTTCCTGCGGCCCAACCAGGTTGGCTACGTGGCCCAGCTACCCCGGGTACTGTCCGGCACCGTCGCCGACAACATCCGCCTCGGCCACGAGGTCGACGCGGCCGGTGCTGTGTCCACGGCCCAGCTCGACCACGACCTGGCCGCCGCGGGCGCGGGACTCTCGCTGCTGATCGGGCACAAGGGCACCCGCCTGTCGGGTGGGCAGCTACAGCGGCTGGCGCTCGCCAGGGCGCTGGCGCCGCGCACCGAGCTGCTGGTCGCCGACGACGTGTCGTCCGCGCTCGACGTCACGACCGAGCTGGACCTGTGGCGGGCGCTGCGATCCCATGGGGTGACGGTCGTGGGCTCGACGTCAAAGCGAGCCGCCCTGGCCCAGGCCGACCGCGTGGTGGTCCTACAGGCCGGCAGCGCGGTGGCCCAGGGCACCTGGCGCGACCTCGAACCCCAGTGGGGCCACCTAGCCGGCTGACCCCCGCCCACCCCACGGGCGCCGCCGGTCCGGCGGGCGCCGCCCCTCTTCCCGGGGACGAAGGGGGGATGCACGTGGTTGGGTCTCTCTTCCGCGTGCATTCGCC
>NZ_JAIBNX010000255.1 GCF_026130045.1 Micromonospora sp. CPCC 205371 | reverse complement strand
GCATGGATCAAGGGCAAATACACGCGGAAAAGAGATCCAACCACGTGCATTCGCCCTTGATCGCGGCGGAAAGGCGGCCAACCGGCGCGGCGCGGTTACGGCTTCAGGGGTGGGAAGACTGGGTCTAGGTTGCCGGTTTCGCGGAGCAGCGTGTAGAGCGGCACCCCGTGCGGGGCGTGTCCCCACGCGTGGTCGCCGTCGGTGGCGCCCAGCGTCCCCAGCAGTTGCTGCTGCACCGGGCTGAGCCCCGGCAGCTCCCGTTTCAGCTCCTCCCGGGCCCGCACCCACCGGTACGTGTACGCGAAGAACGCCGCCTTGCGGGTGATCGGCGAGTGGTTGTCGGAGCGGGCGTGCCAGAGCCGGCGGTCGAAGAAGACCACGTCGCCGGCGTTGGCGGTGATGTGGATGGCGTCTTCGGGGTCGGGCCACGGCATGCTGCGGGTGGGTGGGCCGGCGATCCAGTCGGTGGTGTGGCTGCCCGGCACGACCTTGAGGTTGCCGCGGCCGGGCATGGACACGTCGGTCAGCCAGTAGGCGAGCTTCACCGACAGCCGTGGCCGCGGGTGGGTTTCGAGCTCGCGGTTCTGGCGGCCGCCGTCCTGGTGCCATTGGTACCGGAACGGCTGGTCGGCCGGCACGGTCGGGTGCACGTCGAGGTGCGAGTGGTAGACGTGCACGTTCCAGCCCAGGATCGACCACACGAGCCCGAACACCGTCGGGTGGTCGATCAGCGGCACCAGCTCCGGGCAGCTGTGCACGGCGCCGAGCACGTGCATCGGTCCGCCCTGCGGGGCATGCCGCTGGTAGGCCCGGTCGATGGCCTCGGCGTAGTGGGCGACCTCGTCGGCGTCGAGCACACCGGGCACGACCAGGTAGCCGTCGCGCTCGAACTGGGCACGCTGGTCCGCGGTCATCGCGGTGCCGGGGCGCCGTACGGCCGGAGCGGTCGTGGTCATCTCAGGGCCTCCTGTGGTGTGGAATCGTCCCGATCACTAGACGGGTGGAGACCCGGAAGGCGTTTCGCGAATCCTTGTCAGGTACCTGTGAAGTTCTTCTGAAGGCCTTCCAGGACGCGGTCGGCGAGCTCGCAGAGCGTGTCCACCTCGGCCGGTGACAGGACGGCGAACCAGGACGCGATGGCGGCGATGTCGTCGTGGTCGCGGGCTTGCCAGTAGGCGTCGCTGGCGGGTGTGGCGGCGAGCAGTTTGCGGCGCCGGTCGGCGGGGTCGGGCCGTACCGCGAGGAAGCCTTTGCGTTGGAGCGCGGCGACGAGCTGGGCGACGTTCTGGTGGGTGCTGCCGAGGGCGGCGGCCGCCTCGCTCGCGGACGGCTCCCCCATGGCGATGACGATGGTGAGCAGGGCGGCCTGCTGGGTGGTGAGGCCGTCGGCGCGCAGCCGGTCGTCCATCTGGTAGCGCAGCCGCTGGGCGAGCGCGAGGACGGTCCGGAACGCGCGTACCGGCGGTTCCAGGTCTGGGGACTTCCACACCTTCGACATACGCAATATATTACCTAAGTGATCTGTCTCGTGCCGCACTGCGGCTACCTGTCCGCCGTCTCCCGGATGCTGGAGATCTACCGGGCGCTACGCGCGCGCGGCGCCCCCGTGCGGGTCGCCACCCACGGCGGCACCTACGAGCACCTGCTGCGCGACGCCGGCGTCCCCTACGACCAGATCGGCCCGCCCATGACCGCGGCGCGGTGCGCCCGCTTCCTGCGCGAAGAGCTCGGCGTCGGCTCGGTCCGGCAGAGCATGTACAGCGACGACGAACTGCACGAGTACGCCACCGCCGAGGCCGACTACTTCCGGGCGAACAAGGTAACGACAGCCGTCACCGGGTTCACGCTCAGCACCGTGCTGTCCACCCGCCTGGCCGGCGTCAAACTGGTCACCGAGCACGCCGGCAGCTGGGTGCCGCCCGCCTTCGAACGCCGGCTGCTGCCACCGATGCGCGGCCTGCCCCGATGGCTGGTCAACGCCGCCCCGCCCCGCGTCCGCTTCTACTGTGGAGGGTTCAACCGGGTCGCCGCCCGCCTCGGCGTCGAGCCCGTACCCAGCCTCGCCGCCCTCGTCCTCGGCGACCTCAGTCTGGTACCCGAATCTCCGGACGTGCTCGGCGTCGCACCCGCCGACCTGGAGGCGTGGCGACCAGGCCGGGGCTACCGGCCCGGCACCCGGCTGCGCTACACCGGCCCGCTCTTCGCCCACCTGGACGTGCCGCTACCCCCAGCCGTCGACGAGTTCCTCGACGCAAGCGGCGGCCCGGTCGTGTACGTGGCGGTCAACTCCTCTCCCCCAGACCTCGTCCGCGCCCTCATCAGCGCGCTGCCGGACACGAAGGTCCTCGTCGCCGCCACCGTCCACGACCTGCCAGACCTCGCACAAGACCGGATCATGGTCGCCGGTGTGCTGCCCAGCCACCTGATCATGCCCAGGGTGGCGCTCGCCGTCACCGCCGGCGGGCAGGGCTCCGTGCAGACCGCCATGGCCGCCGGCACCCCCGTGCTCGGCGTACCCCTGCAGCCCGAACAGGACCTCAACCTCGCCCTCCTCGAACGCCTCGGCGCCGCCCGCCGCACCACCCCCGCCCGGGCCGCCACCGACGCCGCCCGCATGCTCACCGACCCGTCGCACCGGCAGGCGGCCGCCCGCATACAGAAGGCCTATGCCGCCCTCGACGGGCCCGGCGCCGCCGCGGAGGCGATCCTCCATGCGTAAAGGTCTCGCCGCCACCGGCAGCGCCGTATTCTTCGCCCTCGCGCCCGGCGTCGTCGCCGGGCTGGTGCCGTGGTGGCTGACCGGCTGGGACACCGGCAGCGCGCCGCTCGCCGTGCGTGCGGCCGGCGGGCTGCTCACGGCCGCTGGCGCGGCGGTGCTGGTGCACGCGTTCGCCCGGTTCGTCGCCGAAGGCGCCGGCACACCGGCGCCGGTCGCACCCACCGAACGCCTCGTCGTGGGCGGCCTCTACCGGCATGTGCGCAACCCGATGTACGTCGCGGTCCTCGCCGCGATCGCGGGGCAGGGGTTGCTGCTCGCCCGTCCGGTCCTTTTCCTGTACGCCGTCGCAGCCGGCGCCGTCATGATGGCGTTCGCCCGCTGGCACGAGGAACCGGCACTGCGCCGCCGCTTCGGCGACCAGTACGAGGCGTACCGCCGCAACGTGCCCGGCTGGTGGCCCCGAATCCGCCCCTGGCGCGGCTAACCGAACGACTTGATCTTCAGGACGAGGATGCGCCGGTCACCGGTCCACACCGCCACCAGGTCACCGCCGATCGACACCTGATCGGCGGCCTCCTTGCCGATGTCGACCGCCTTCGTCGACTTCCCGGTGGCGATCTCCGTCGCATACACCTGCAGGATCACCTCCGAACCCTCCACCCGGCCCTCCTGCACCGCCATCCGCCCACCCCGCGTGGCCAGCACGTGCGAAAAATCCGGGTACTGGCCAGCCGCCGTCCCGTCACCCTTGAGGATCTTCGCGTCCGTCACCGTGTCGAACGTCGCGTCGCCGAACACCAGCCGGTCACCGGTCGCATACCAGCCCTCGTCCTCCGACCACTCCACGTCGACCTTCCACGCCTGCTTACCGGTGCGCACGTCCACAGCGATCGTCTTGTCGTTCTCCGGCTCGTCGACCGCCATGCACACCAGATGCTGCCCGCACGGCTTGACCTTCTCCACGTCGAAGCCGTTCGTCAGCGGGTACGTCCACGCCTTCGCGAACGACGGCAGCTTGTACCCGGCCAGCACCGCCTTGCCGCCCGACGTGTCATCGTTCTGCAACCCGATCACCAGGCCGCCATACACCGTCCAATGCTCGTCGCCGATCGGCAACCGGCCGCTGCCCTTCGTCTTGCCGTTCGACGTGTCGACCAGCCACCCCTTCGCGTCACCCGCGTCCAACTCCACCACCGCCTCCGGCGTGGCCGTGAACACGTCGAACAACGCACCCTGCGCACCCGGCAGCGCGCCGTCACCCTTGCCGTCCGGCCACTGCCGCACCGCCTCGATCCGATGGTGGTCGATCACCAGCAGGTCGTTGCCGCCGGTGCGCCGCCACTTCTCCCGCCCGTTACGCAGATCCACGCGCAGCACCGCGTTTCCCTTGAGCGAACCGCCCAGATACTCCACGACCGCGTCGGTGCCCACATAGGAGATGTCCCTGCGGTCCACCCACTTCTTCTTCCACAGCAGCTTGCCATCCGCCGCCGACAAAACCGCCCGCACATCGTCGCCGTCGTCGCGGCTCGAACTCTCCCCGTCCAACACCACCAGATCACCCACCGCCGTCAGCCGGATCTCCGACGGCTCGATCGGCACGCTCACCGTCCACCTCGCCGCGCCGCCACCACCCGGCAGCGACACCACCTCCGTCGACCCGCCACCCGCCACCGCGTACACCACGTTGTCGCCCACGACCGCCACACCGGCCGTACCGTCCCGCTTCAACGCCACCGTGTGCACGGCCGCCAACTCGCCGTCGCCGCCGTTCTCATCACCGCCGGTCAGGCCACCACCACCGGGGCCGCCGATCGACAGGTTGCTGTCATCCAGGGTCCGGATCAGCCAGCGCGCACCCGTCACCACACCCGCCATCAGGCCACCGACCAGCGTGAACACCATCGCCACCAGCAGCGCCCGCCGCACCGGCCGCTTCGGCCTGGCGGGCGGCTTCGCGATCGGCGCCACCGGCTGCCCTCCCGGCCCCATCGCAGGCGGCACCGCAGGCGGCATCGGCGGACTGACCGGCCCCGCAGGCCCCACACCGCCGGCGAAGACCGGCCCGCTACGCGGCCCCGGCTGGAACGGCGTCGACACCGGATACGGCGACGACGGCGAGCCCACCCCGATCGGACCCGAAACCGGGTACGGCGCCAGCCCCGCCTCACCCGTCGCCGGACTCGACGCCATCACATGCACCAACGCCCCAAACGCCACCGGAAGCTCCGGCTGCTCCGGCACCGACGGCGCCACACCCAACCGCGCGTGCAAGCGGCTCGCCACCAGCGGCATCCGGCTCGCCCCGCCCACCAGCAGCAGCCCACCCAACTCACCCGGCTGCACACCCGACCGCTCAAGCACCCGCCGCGTCTCGTCGACCGCCCGCGCCACCAGCGGCCCCGCCACCCGCTCCAACTCCTCACGAGTCAGATGCATCGGCTCCGGCCGACCCGGCACATGCACCGGCGCCACACTCGACCGGGACAGCATCTCCTTCGCCGCCCGCACCTCAGACCAGAACGCCTGACGATCCCGCCGCTCCCCCTGATCCCCCGGCGCACCCAACCGGTGCCACAACGCCGGATCACCGACCGCCACCAACTGCCCCAGATGCGCCACCAGCGCACTGTCGACATCCAAGCCACCCAGGTCATCCAGGCCACCCGTCGCCAACACCCGCAACCCCGCCGGCTCCCGCCGCACCACCGCCACATCGAACGTGCCGCCACCGAAGTCGAACACCCCCAGGCACTGCCCGGGCGCCACCTGCTGACCCAACACCTGCACGCAGTACGTCGCCGCCGCGATCGGCTCATCCAGCAGCCGCACCTCACCCAACCCGGCACGCCACGCCGCCGCCCGCAACACATTCCGCCGCGGCTGACCCCAATCCGCCGGACACGTCAACACCGTGGCACCCACCGGATCGATCCCCGCCGTACGAGCCTCATCACCCACCCGCCGCAGGCTCGCCGCCAGCAACTCCTCGACCCGCACCTCAAGCTCGCCGAGCAGCACCGTGCCCTCGTCGACCCGCCGCTTCGGATGCGGCTCGAACCGCTCCGGCTGCGCCGCACCCAGCCGCTGCCCATCCCGGCCCGTATGGTGCACACCGGCCGCGTCGACGAACACCCCCGACGACAGCAACGGCGTACCGTCGAACAACAACGCCCGCGGCTGCTGCCCGCCGCGCCGCACCACCGCGACGGTGTGCGTAGTGCCCAAGTCAACGGCGAGCCGTACGGGTTCGTCCACCGGCGCATGGTACTGACCCAGACCCACCTCGATGTGCGAAGGTTGGCCGTGCTCTTCAAAGGCCTGGTCTACGCGATGCTGTTGTTCATCCTCATCGGCGCAGCCGGGATCTGGCTGCGCCGCCACCGCGGCCGCTGACCCCACCCCGCCCGGCGCGCGCCGCCCGCATCACAGCCAGGGGCGGCGCGGGCTAGCGGTGTACGCGGGAGCGGAGACGATCGGCGCCGGCGTGGCCCAGGTCGTCGAGGATCGACAAGGCACTCGCCCGCGCCCGCCACGCCGCACCCACATCCGCCGCCGCCTCATGCGCGTCCGCCAACCGCACCAGCGTCTCCGCGCTCAGAAACCGGCTCCCCAACTCCTCGTACACCTCCAACGCCCGCCGGTAACACTCGATCGCCCGCTCAAACCGCCCCAGATGGTGATGCGCATACCCCAAGCTGTCCAAAGCGATCGCCGCGTTGTGCCTGTTCCCGTGCCGCTCATGCAGCTCCAACGCCCGACCACACCGCCGCAGAGCCTCGGCATACTCCCCCACCTGCGCCAAACTCCACCCCACCGAGTTCAACGCCAACGCCTCACCCACCCCATGCCCCGCCCCGACGAACAACGCCAACGCCCGCTCCGCATGCGCCAACGCCTCCCCATGCCGCTCCCGCTCACCCCACAGGATCGCCACGTTCAAATGCGTGTACGCGGCACCCACCGCATGACCAGCCCCCTCATACCGCGACAACGCCGCCAACAAATGCGGCTCCGCCTCCTCATACCGGTGCAGCAACGTGTACACCCGGCCCAACGCCCGATGCGCGAACGCCTGCCACACCACATCACCCGACCGTCGCGCCGAAGCCAACGCCGACTCCTGCGTATCGATCCAGTCCTGCCAGCGCCCACACCGATCCAGGAAACTCACCATCAGCCACGCCAACGGCGCCGCATGACCGTCGAACCCAGCCTCCGCCGCCATCGCCACCGACGCCACCAACACCGCACGCTCAGCCTCGAACCACGCCATCGCCGCCGCGTACCCGTCGAACGACACCACCAGCACACCCGGCGCCGCCGGCGCCACCGCCACCGCGTCACGCAGCGGCGACACCAGCCGATCCCCCGCCCGCGCCGAGTGCAGATAGTGATCCAGCAGCCGGCGCGCCGCCATCCGCCGCACCGGCGCCGCATCCACCTCCCGCACCAACTCGGCCGCGTACGCCCGCAACAGGTCGTGGCACGCGAACCGCCCCGCCCGCCCCGACAACAAACCCGCCGCCACCAACTCCGCCAACAGCGGCTCCACCTCCACCACCGGCACACCCGCCAAGCTCGCCGCCGCCCGCACCTCCACATCCGGCCCCGGATGCAAACCCAACAACCGGAACAGCCGAGCCGCACCCACCGACAACACCCGGTACGACCACGAAAACACCGCCCGCACATCCGTCGCCGGATCATCACCAGCGAACGCGCCCAACCCGGCCCGCGCCCGCCCCAGATCCGCCGCCAACTCCGCGAGCGGCACCCCCGGCCGCGTGATCGCCCGCGCCGACACCACCGCCAACGCCAACGGCAACCGCGCACACGCCGCCACCAGCCGCGCCACCGCCTCCGACTCCGCCGCCACCCGCTCCACACCCAACCGCCGGCCCAACAACCGCCCCGCCTCATCGGCGCTCAACAAATCCAACGGCACCGGAAACGCCCCATCCGACGCCACCAACCCAGACAGCTCCCGGCGGCTCGTCACCAACGCCATACACCCCGGCGCACCCGGCAACAACGGACGCACCTGCTCCGCGTCCCGCGCGTTGTCCAACACCACCAACACCCGCTTGCCGGCCAGCACACTCCGATACAGGTTCACCTGCGCCGCCACACCCGCCGGAATCCGCTGCGCCGGCACCTCGAACGCGTCCAGCACCACCCGCAGCGCCTCCTCCACCGACACCGCCACACCACCCGGATCGAACCCGCGCAAGCCCACCCACACCACACCGTCCGGGAACCGGTCCGCCATCCGATGCGCCCAACGCACCGCGAACGCCGTCTTCCCCACACCCGCCGGCCCCCACACCACCACCGACACCATCGCGCCCGCCGACCACCGCGAATCCACCATGGCCAACTCCGCCACCCGGCCCGTGAAATACGGCAAATCCGCCGGCAACTGCACCGGACGCGCCGACACCGCCGGCCGCTCGCCGGACAGGATCATCCGCTCCAGGCCCCGCAACTCCGCACCCGGCTCCAACCCCAACTGGTCACGCAGCACCGCCCGCGTCCGGCGGTACGCCGCCAACGCCTCACCCTGCCGGCCCTGCCCGTACAACGCCCGCATCAGCTGACCCGTCAACCGCTCCCGGTACGGGTGCCGCTCCACCAGCTCCACCAACTCGCCGATCAACCCACCCAACTGCCCCAGCGCCAGGTCAGCCTCCACCCGCTGCTCGATCGCCGCCAGCCGCAGCTCCTCCAGCCGCGCCACCTCGATCGCCATCGCCGGCTCGTCCGCCAGATCCTCGTACGGCCGGCCACGCCACGCCGCCAGCGCGTCCCGCAGCCAGCCGCTCGCCGCCGCCGGGTCACCGGCCGCCAACGCGGCCTCGCCGGCCCGCAGGGCGTCCGCGAACCGGGCCGCGTCCAGCTCGTCGGTGTCCACCACGAGGCTGTACCCGGTGCGGCGCCGGCCGGTCAGCCGATCGGCGCTGAGCACGGCGCGTAGCCGGTGCACGTACAGGTAGACGTTGTCGACCGCGGACCGGGGCGGCCGCGGCCACAACGCGTCGACCAGAGCCTCGACAGTGACGGCTTCGCCGCGGCGGCTGAGCAGCATGGCCAGCAGCAGTCGCTGCCGGGGCGGACCCAGCGGCAACGACCGAGCGTCATCGATGACCGCGAGCGGGCCGAGCACCCGGAAGTCCAATGGACGCCACCCCCGTCGCCGCCGTGCAAGAAACCATATAGGTGCCCCATCCAAGCTGGTTTCCGCAACTCCCCCCAGAGGAGGGGCCTTGGCGTTCAACGGGGGCGCCGAGGCCCCTCCTCGCGTCGTTGGCCTTGTTTTGTGTGGCCGTTTCGTGGGAGGTGCGAGTCGTGCCACATCCCGTAGCGCGTCCTAGGATGCTAGTTTGCGGGTCTGGTGGCTACCGCCAGGAGGTGGGCGCTGGCACCGACCAGGGCGGGCTCCTCCTCGACCCGCGCCACCAGCGCCAGCACCCGCTCGTCGGTGAACGCGGCCTCGGCACCCGGCACCCAGCCGGCCACACCCTCCACGGCGATGACCCGCACGCCGTCCAGCCCGGCCGCGCGCAGCTCGTCCGCCAGCTCGTCCGGTGCGTGAAAGTACGCGGTCGTGAAGTACCGCGGGCGCTCGTTGGGGTTGCGGTGCACGCCGGTCGCCAGGTCGGCCGCCACGATGTCCAGGAACTCCGGGTCGGTGTACGCGCCCTCCAAGAACGCCGAGTGCAGCGACGCGAACCGGCTGATCGCCGCGGCCGCCACCACGCCGCCGGGGCGTACCACCCGGGCCGCCTCCCGCAGCGCCGCCAGCCGCTCCTCCGGCGCCGTCAGGTGGTACAGCGGGCCCATCACCAGTACCGCGTCGTACGAGGCGTCCGGCTCCACCAGTGCCCGCGCGTCGCCGGGCACGGCGTCCACACCTGACTCCCTGGCGGCCTCGACGTGCCGCGGCACCGGGTCCACGAGACGCACCGAGTACCCGAGCCCGGCCAGCCACGTCGCGTACACCCCAGTGGCGCCGCCCACGTCCAGCACCCTGGCGGGCGGCGGCGGCAGGACGCGACGAAGAATGTGTTGGGTGCGCACCCGTTCGATGACGCCCGGCCCGGAGGCCAGTCGATCCGTCTCCGGCCTGCGGTCGTAGTAGGTCAGGATGTCAGGGTCCATCCACGCATCGTCGCCGCCGCGGGCCGGAGCCCTCCACCGGTTTACGCCCGATCCCGGCAGCACCCTCGAAGCCTTGCGGCGGGAGCGGCCGGATCTGGTCGCGCCCTACCAGGCGGCGCTGCCGGGTGCGCGGGCCGCCGTGCTGGGCCGGCTGTGGGGAGCCCTCGCCCGCGAGCCCATCCCCGGCGTGACCGGCCGGGAGGTCCACGGTGGACATCTCACCGTGACGGTCGGCGCCCACCGGCTGACCGGTCCCGCGGGCGCCGCCGAGCCGTACGCGGTCGTCCCCGACGGCCTCACCATCGGCGGGCACACCGACCCGGCCACCCTGGTCCGCCAGGTGCTCCACAGCGAGCCCTTCGCGGTCGAGGTGGACAACAGCGTCGCCAACCTGGCCCTGGCCCGCGCCAACGCGCAGCCCGCCGACAGCGACGACCTCGCCGGCATCGAGCAGGGCGTCGTCGACGGCCACCCGCTGCACCCCTGCTGCCGCACCCGACTCGGCATGTCCACCGCCGAGGTGCTCGGGTACGCACCCGAGCACCGCCCCGTCGTCCAGCTGCGTCTGGTGGACGTTCCCCCCGACCGGTGGTACGGCGACGCGCCGCCCCGCCTGGTCGTGCACCCCTGGCAGTACGCGCACGTGCTCGACGCGTACCCCTGGCTCACCCCGGCCGGCACGCTGCCCGCGCGGCCGCTGATGTCGCTGCGCACGCTCGCCGTGCCCGGGTACCACCTCAAGACCGCCGTCGACGTCCAGATGACCTCGGCCGTGCGTACCGTCTCGCCGGCGGCCGTCCACAACGGACCGATAGTGTCCGCGCTGCTGGCCCGCCTCGCCCGCGGCACCGGCCTGGAGGTGCTGCGCGAGGACCCCGCCGGCGCCGCCCGCGTCGACGGGGGGCCCGCGCGCGGCCCGGGGGACCGGCCGGGCCTCGCCCCCCGGGCCGCGCC
>NZ_JAIBNX010000254.1 GCF_026130045.1 Micromonospora sp. CPCC 205371 | reverse complement strand
CGATCAAGGGCAAACGCACGCGAAAAGGAGATCGAACCACGTGCATTCGCCCTTGATCGGCGGAAGAGGCCCGGCGCCGCCGGTCCGCCGGGCCGGCAGCGCAGGCCGGCAGCGGGCCGGGGGCGTTAGGACGGGGGTGAGGGGACTTTGAAGGGGTCGTGGTCGGAGAGGAGTTTGTCCAGGCGGGCCTGGTCGACTCTCGTTACGACCTCGGAGTCGTCTTGCTGGTCGCGGATGCATTTGGCGAGCGTGAACGCGGACGTGACGACGTAGAGCACACCGATGGCGAGGAACGCGCGGATCCACGGGCCGATTGGCAGGTACGCGATGCCCACGCCGACCGCGACCACCGAAACGGCGAACGACAGTCCAGCCTGGACGAAGAACGCGGTGGTGTTCTTGCGCTGGATCGGAACGGTCATACGCACAGGATGCGGCGACGGTGTACGCCAGTCATGGGTGTGCGTGCTCAGGAATGTCAGCCACCTGGCGGACGTTCCCTGAGTACTCAAGCTGAAAGATGGGTAACGAACCGCATAAGAGCGGCAGCCGATGTGAAGTCCTTGCCGCCGTACTGCCAAAGGGCTGCGACGGTGGGCGACAGGGGGCGCGAGAGCGCCCCCATCGGTACGTAGTGTGGATGCTCATGACGAGCCCGCCGCCGCCTGGCACGCCGTACCATCGACTGGCTCGCACGGACCGGCACCGCTGGTGGCGCCCGATCGTCGGCACCGTCGCGGTTCTCGGGGCCTACATCTTCGTCCTCATGGCGGCTGGCTGTGTCGTGCTCGGGGTCGCCGAGGTGGCGAACCTGCCGGAGACCGCGGAGGGCCTTCCGGACGTCGGGCCGATCGCCGGCACGGCCGCGCTGTTGCTGAGCCTGGCGATCCTGACGCCGCTGCTGCTTCTGGCGGCATGGCTGATTCAGCGCCGCCCGCCGGGGACGCTCGCATCGGTGACCGGGCGCCTCCGGCTGCGATGGCTGGGCACGTGCGTGGGGGTTGCGCTGTTGTTCGTACTGGTGCTGATCGGCCTGGGCTCCGTGATCGGCGACGATGTGGCCCCCGCGGCGGCGACGTGGGTGGGGTGGCCGGAGTTCCTGCTGGCGACGCTGATGCTCGTGCTTCTCGTGCCGTTGCAGGCGAGCGCTGAGGAGTTCCTCTTCCGTGGATGGCTGCTGCAGGCGGTCGGCTCGTACCTGCGTGGGCCGTGGGTACCGATCGCGGTGCAGGCGGTGCTGTTCGGGGCGGCGCACGGTTGGGGCACACCGTGGGGCTTCGCAGCGCTGGCCGTGTTCGGTGCCGCGACGGGCTGGCTGACGGTGCGCACCGGCGGCTTGGAGGCCGGCATCGCGCTGCACGTGCTCACGAACCTGATCGCGTTTCTGGTCGCGGCGGCGCTCGGCGACCTCAGCACGGACGAGACGCTGGCCGACGCGCCCGGCTATCTGGCTGTCCTCGACATGGCGGTCGTGTGCGGGTTCGCGGTGGTGGTGCTGGTGCTGGCCCGGCGTCGCGGGCTGACGGACGTGGTACCCGATCCGTCGCCGTGGCCGCGGCCCGCACCACCTCCCGCCTACGCCGGCGTTCCGTTCAGCTCGGTGCAGGCGGCGCCGCACGATGCGGCGCGGCCGCCCGTCAGCTCTGAAGAGCCGGCTCCTTAGCCGCCTCGGCCGTCTCCCCGGGAGGCGTCGAGGCCGGGCCGGGAGTCGAGGTCGAGGCGCTCAACTGCTCCCACAGCATGCCGAGTTGGTGGGCGAGCGCGCCCGCGATGGCGGGCACGATCGGCAAGATCCAGTCGGCCACGAGGCCACGGTGCGGCAGGTTCAGGATGAGTACCGCCGCGGCGGCGCCACCGAACCCGTGGGCGAGCGCCCGCCAGACGGCCTTGCCGGCATGTCCCACCGCGGCGCGCCGGGCGGCCCGGTCGCCGAGGTCGGGGAAGCCCGCGAGGGCCCGTGCGTCGCGCCTGCCGAAGTTGAGCCCCGCCACCACCGCGGTGGCGGAGGTGCCCACGACGGTGGCCACCAGAAGGCTCCGGGTCAGAAGCATCAACAATCCGAACGCGGCTCCGCCTACGCCGACAGCGACGGCGGCGCGGATCCACTCCTTCTTGTCGCCCGGATACCAGTAGTACTTCGTGGTGCCCTCAGAGACTTGCTTGACGATCCGCCCCATCGCGGTGCTCACCCCACTGGCCGTAACCTGCATCGCGGTCGGTCGTTACGAAGCGTAGCTAGGCGCTTACTGTGAGCGGGGCGGCTTTCTGAAAACGCGTGTCATTCTCCCGAATCTTGGGACAGCGGCCGGACGGCCGGCCCGCCCAGTACCGCGCCGTCGATGTCGAACCTGGAGCCGTGACAGGGGCAGTCCCACGACCTCTCGTCGTCGTTGTACCGCACCACGCAGCCCATGTGCGTGCAGCGCGCTGACAGCGTGACCAGCGCGCCCGTCTCGTCGCGGCGGGCCGCCACGAGCCGCATGCCCTGGCGGAAGACGCCCGCCTCGCCGGGCTTCAGCCGTGCTGGGTCGCCGGCCATCACCGCGCGTACCCGATCACCGACGAAGTGGGCGGCCACCTCCGCGTTGTCACGGGCGAAGTCGACCGCGGACTGCCGCACCGAGAGCCGCGCCGGGTCATAGATCCGCGCCCACGGGTTGTCGACACCCATGATCAGATCACTGATGAGCAGGCCCGCGAGCGTGCCGTTGGTCATGCCCCACTGCCCGAACCCGGTGGCGACCCACAGGTGGTCGCCGCCGAACGGGTACCGCCCGATGAACGGCAGCCCGTCGACGGTGGTGTTGTCCTGGGCCGACCAGCGGTAGTCGATGCCGGCCAGGCCGAAGCGGTCGATCGCCCAGCGCCCCAGCGCCTCGTGCCTGGCGAGCGCGTCCGGTGCGGTACCGGTGCGGTGGTGCTCGCCCAGGACGATCACCATGGAGCCGGTGGCGCGCACGGAGTGGCGGGTGTCCATCGACAGGTACATGCCCTGGGGGATTCGGCCGTCGGCTGGCGTGCCGGCCACGACGAGGTCGCGCACCGGCGCCATCCGGGCGAAGAAGAAGCCGCGGTCCAGGAAGGGCGTGTGCGTCGCCACCACCACGTCGCGTGCCCGCAGCCGCCCGCGCTCGGTGACGACCACGCCGTCGCGTACGTCCAGCGCCCGCGCGCCCTCGACGACGTAGCTGCCGTCGCCGGGGATCTGCGCCGCGAGGGCGGCCAGCCAGCGCACCGGGTGGAACTGCGCCTGCCCGCGCACCGCCACGGCGCCGGCCACCGGATAGGGCAGGTCGACGTCGTCCACGTACTCGGCGCGCAGTCCCGCCTCGGCGGCCGCTTCCGCCTCCCGCTTGAGCTCGTCGCGGTGCCCGGCGCTCTCGGCGTAGACGTAATTGTCCTGAGTGGACAGCTCGCAGTCGACGTTGAGAACGGCCGACTCGGAGCGTATCCAGTCGAGCGCGGCGAGCTGCCCCGCCGCGTACCCGGCCGCCGTGCCGGCCCCGAACCGGTCCTTCAACTTCGCGTAGATCGCGCCGTGCTGGGCGCTCACCTTGGCGGTGGTGTGCCCGGTGACGCCGCCGAGCAGCCGGCGCGCCTCCACGAGGGCCACCGTGCGGCCGGCACGCGCCAGCAGGTACGCGGTCGTGATGCCGGCGATCCCCCCGCCGAGCACCGCGACGTCGACGTCGGGTAGGCCGGTGACCGGCGGAGGCGCCTCGGGCGACGCGCTCGCGAGCCAGTACGACCTGGGCTCCGGAAGCTTCATACCCGCCCATTTACCCAGGCTGGGCCCGGTCAGAACAGGACCGTGGCGAACTCGCCCGCGGGGCGGAAGCCGCAGCGGGCGTACACGCGGCGGGCCCGGTCGTTGTGACCGTTGACGTACAGGCTGACCGTCGGCGCGACCCGCCGCAACGAGTCGCGGACCACCGCCGCCATCGCCGCCGCCGCCAGCCCGCGCCCGCGCCAGTGCGGCGCCACCCAGACGCCCTGGACCTGCGCGGTGTGCCGGGTCACGACCGCCAGCTCGGCCTTGAAGACCACCTCGCCGTTCAACACCCGCGCGTACGCGCGGCGGGACCGCACCATCTCGGCGATCCTTCGGCGATACCCCCGGCCGCGATCGTCGCCCATGGGCGAGACGCCGACCTCTTCCGTGTACATCGCGACGGCCGCCGGGAACAGCAGGTCGATCTCGTCCGGGCGGACGAGGCGCACGCCGGGGTCGGCCGCCACGGCCGGCGGGGCGTCCGCGACGAGGAGTGGCTGGTACGGCCGGACGTCGCGCGCGGCACCCCAGTACGGGACGAGGCGCTCCCACAATCCGAGCACCGCGTCGGCGCGCCCGACGATCGACGAGCAGCCCCGCTCCTCGCCGAGGATCATGTCAGCGAAGGCGGCCACCGCTGACGGGCTGGCCAGTACGGGGGTCAGGTGACCGCCGAACCAGCACAGCGATTCGAGGTGGCGGCGGGAGCCGTACCCGTAGATCCGCCCGTCGGCGCGCCACCACGAGAGGCCATGCGTGGCGACCCGCTCAGCCACCTGTGCGCCGCCGATGGGGTCGTGGTCGAGAATCCGCTCGACCGCTCCCCGCTCGGCTTCGCCGAGCTGGCGCACGGGCATCGTCAGCACATCTACCAGCCTGCCAGATCTGAGCCCAGAGAGCATCGCCTTGCGATCACGCGGAGTCGCGCACGACCAGTTCCGTCGGGAGTATGACCGCGGCGGGCGGCTCCCCCGCGATGTGGCCGAGCAACAGACGCACCATCTCGCCGCTGATCCGGCCCAATGGGTGCCGGATCGTGGTGAGCGGCGGCGTCGAGGCAACGGCCACTTTGGAGTCGTCGAAGCCCCCGACCGCCACGTCGTCGGGCACCCGCTTGCCGGCCCGGCGCAGCGCGGCGATCGCGCCGGCGGCCATGAGATCGGAGCAGACGAACACCGCGTCGAGGTCGGGCACCTGCCGCAGCAACTGCTCCATCGCGGCCTCGCCGGACGCCTGGGTGTAGTCGCCGCTGACCACCAGCCGGGGGTCGCCCTCACCCAGCACGTCGTGGTACCCGGCGAGCCGGTCGACGCCACCGGACGTGTCGAGCGGGCCGGTGATCGTGGCGATCGTACGGTGGCCGCGCGACCGCAGGTACGTCACCATCTGCCGCGCGCCGTCGCGGTCGTCGGCGGCGACGTACGAAATCTCGCGCTCGTGCCCCAGCGGTCGCCCGCAGGTGACCACCGGCAGCCCTCGGCCCTTCAGCTCGCGCAGCAGCGGGCTGCCCGCGTGGTCGGAGACCAGCAGCGCGCCGTCGACGTGGCCGGCCGTCACGTACCGCCCGACCCGCTTGCGATCTTCCTCGGTGCCGGCAATGGTCAGCAGCAGGGTGATGTCGTGCTCGCCGAGCGCCCGGGTGCAGCCGCGCAGCAGCACGTTGAAGTTGGGGTCTTCGAATAGGCGATCTTGCGGCTCGGAGAGGATGAACGCCACCGAGTCGGACCGCTGGGTCACCAGGCTGCGGGCGTGCTGGTTGACCACGTACCCCGTCTTGCGGATCGCCCGCTGCACCGCCTCCAGGGCCGGCCCGCTGACGTTGTGCCCGCCGTTGAGCGCACGGGACACGGTGCCGCGGGACACGCCGGCGACCGCCGCCACGTCGTCCATGGTCGGCCGGACTCGGTGCGATCGGGAATGGGAAGGCACCTGCCTATTCTCCGTCACGCCTTGACCGCTCCCGAGAGCAGGTCAACTCGCCAATACCGCTGAAGGGCCAGGAAGACGGCCACGAGCGGAATCATCGAAAGCAACGCGCCGGTAATCACCAGGCTGTACAGCGCGGGCTCGGTCGCACCTCGATTGAGCAGCGTGTATAGGCCGAGCGTGACCGGGAACTTCTTGTCGTCCGCCAGCATGATGAACGGCAGCAGGAAATTGTTCCAGATCGCGACGAACTGCACGAGAAAAACGGTGATCATGCCGGGCACCATCATCGGCAGGGCGACCGTGCGGAAGATCCGGAACTCGCTGGCGCCGTCGACCCGGGCCGCCTCGACGACCGTGTCGGGCACCGCGGCCGCCGCGTAGATCCGCGCCAGATAGATGCCGTACGGGCTGACGATGCTGGGCAGGAGCACCGACCAGTACGTGTTGGTGAGGCCCACCTTGGCGAGCATCAGGTACTGCGGGATGGCGAGCACGATGCCCGGCACCAGTACGCCGGCCAGCAGCACGTTGAAGATCACCGACCGCCCCGTGAACCGGTACTTCGCGAGCGTGTACCCGCTCAGTCCCGACAGGCCGGCCGACAGCGCCGCGCCGAGACCCGCGTACAGGGCGGTATTGATCATCCAGCGCCAGTAGATGCCGCCGCCGTAGTCGGACAGGTCGCCCATGTTGTCGAAGAACGACCCGCTCGGCGCGAACGTGAACGAGGTGAACAGCGTCGAGCCGGCCTTGGTCGAGGCCGCCACCACCCACGCGACCGGGAGCAGGCAGTACACGGCGCCGATCAGGAGGATCGCGGTGGGGAGGAAGGCGGGGCGCGGCCGCCGCGCTGGGGTCGAAGTCATCGGTCCTCCCCGAAGGCGCGGCGCTGCACGAAGCGCAGGAAGCCGAACGACAGGACGAGCGTGATCGCGGCCAAGAGGATCGAGGTGGCCGCCGCTGAGTACAGGTCGTCGGCGGCGAACGCGTCCCGGTAGACCTTCATGAGCGGCGTCCAGGTGGACGTGACCGACGTGGTGAGCGACCGTACCGTCAGCGGCTCGCTGAACACCTGCACGGTCACGATCAGCGAGAACACCGTGGTCATGACGATCGCCGGTATGAGCAGCGGGATCTTGATGCGCAGCGCGATCTGCAGCTCGGAGCAGCCGTCGATCCGCGCCGACTCGTAGATCTCCGGCGAGATCGCGCGCAGCGACGTGTACAGGATGATCATGTTGAAGCCGACGCCGCCCCAGACCGCGATGTTGACGATCGAGAAGAGCACCGAGCCGGGGCTGAGCAGGTTGGGCTCGGGCAGGCCCAGCTTGTCGAGCACGTAGTTGAGCGGGCTCATCGCCGGCAGGTACAGGAAGCCCCACAACATGCTCGCGATGACGGCCGGCACCGCGTACGGCATGAAGATCGAAATGCGCGAGAAGCGCCGGAGGCCAACCCGCGGCCGGTCGAGCAGCAGGGCGAAGAGCAGCGCTAGGCCAAGCATGATCGGCAACAGCAGCAGGCCGTACAGCAACACCCGCAACGCGCCCGACCACAGCTGCGAGTCGGCGATCGCGCGCTGGTAGTTCTCCAACCCGGCGAAGACCTCGCTGCGCGCGCCCCGCCCGAGGCCGAGGCCCTTCACCTGGACCTTCCGCAGGCTCAGGTAGGCGGTATATCCGACCGGCAACAGGATGAACAACGAGAAGAGCAGCACCGCCGGGGCGAGGAAGGCGTACGGCGCGGCCGTACGCCTCCCTCTGCGGCTCGTCACGACGGCCATCAGCTCGCGACCTTGAAGCCGTTCTTCTGCATGTCGGAGACGGTGGCCGCCTGCATCTCGTCGACCGCGGCGCCGAACGCCGACTTCTGCGTGATCGCCTTGCCGAACGCGTCCTGGTAGACCTGGTACGTCACGTTGACGTTCGGGCCCCAGGTGACGCCCGCGGCGCCCTCGGCGATCTGCTTGGCCGTCGCGTAGAAGTCGGTCTGCGCCGGGAAGAACGCGGGCGGCTGCGCCAGGGCCGGGCTGGCCTGCGCGTCGCGCGCCGCCGGGTAGATGGCGGCCTCCTTGATCAGCAGTTCGGTGGCAGCCGCGTCCGTGTTCATCCAGGTGGCGAACTTGACCGCTGCCGACTGGTTCTTGGATTTGGCGGTCACGCCGGTGGACGAGCCACCCCAGTTACCGGTCTTGCTCTCGCCGGCCGTCCACTGTGGAAGCGGGGCCATCGCCCACTTGCCCTTGGTGTCCGGGGCGTTGCCCTCCAGCACGCCCGGCCCCCAGATCGCGCTCGGCCACGCCAGCAGGGTGCCGTCGTTGAGCGCCTTGTTCCACTCCGGTGTGTACATCGGCTGGTCGTCGATCGCGCCCTCGCCGACCAGGCCGCCCCAGTAATCGGCGACCTTCTTCGTGGCCGCGTCGTTGATGCTGACCTTCCACGAATCGCCGCTGACGCCCCACCACGCGGCACCGGCCTGCTGGGCAAGGCCCGCGAACCAGCCCGGGTCCTTCGCGGAGAACGTGGTCAGGTACTGCTTCGGCGCCTTCGTGCGCACCGTGCGGGCGGTTTGAGCGAACTCCTCCCAGGTCTTCGGCACGGTCAGGCCGTACTGCTGGAAGAGGTCGGTGCGGTAGTAGAGCATCATCGGGCCGGCGTCCTGCGGGATGCCATACACCGCGTCGGTGCCCAGCGTCACCTGCTGCCAGACGCCGTCGGCGAACTTGCCCTTGGTGTCACCGGTCTCCTTGGCGATGTCGGCGAGCACGTCGTTGCTGACCAGGGTGGGCAGCGATTGGTACTCAACCTGGGCCAAGTCTGGCGGGTTGCCCGCCTTGTGCGCGGTCAGGAGCTTCGTCACGATGTCGCCACCGCCGGCCTGCCGGCTCAGCGTGACGTGGATGTCGGGATTGGCGGCGTTCCACTTGTCGATGACCTTCTCGATGTTGGGCGCCCAGGCCCAGAAGCTCAGCTCGACCTTGCCACCGGTGGTGCCGCTGTCGCCGTCATCGGAGTCCGAGCCGCAGGCGGCAACGAGGCTGGCACCGAGAAATATCGCCACGATCTTCGCACCCAGCGAGCGTGTCATCTCAGCCTCTCAACGGGGGTAACGTGCGGGAAACAACTGTGAGCGCTCACAGTCTTGGTGTCACGTGACGGCGTGTCAAGAGTCACTCGTGCACCTCGTGACATGTGCAATCATGCTGTTGCAGAAATTGGGAGCGCTTACAGTTCGGAGCCGTCAGATGGACCTCGTGTCGCGCCTTCCGCAGGCGCTCGCCGCCCCGTCGCCCCCGATTCCCCGGCTGGATCGCATGGCGTACGGCGGCGACTACAACCCCGAGCAGTGGCCCGAGAAGGTCTGGCACGAAGACGTGGCGCTGATGCGCGCCGCCGGGGTCAACCTGGTCAGTGTCGGAATCTTCGCGTGGGCGCTGCTGGAGCCGGCCGAGGGGCGGTACGAGTTCGGGTGGCTGGATCGAGTACTCGATCTGCTGCATGAAAACGGCGTCTCAATCGACCTCGCGACGCCGACCGCCGCGCCACCGGCGTGGTTTTCGCGCCGCCATCCCGAGTCGCGGATCGTCACGCGGGACGGCGTGGTGCTCGGTGGCGGGGCGCGGCAGTCCTTCTGTCCCAGCTCCCCCGCGTACGCCGAGGCGGCAGCCCGGATCACCGAGCAGCTCGCGCGGCGCTACGCCGGCCACCCCGGGCTGGTCATGTGGCACTCGCACAACGAGTACGGGGGCGCGAACGGGCTCTGCTACTGCGCCGTCTCCGGCGAGGCGTTCCGCGGCTGGCTGCGCGACCGATACGGCGACCTGGCCGCGCTGAACGAGGCGTGGGGCACGACGTTCTGGGGCCAGCGGTACGGCGACTGGGGCGAGATCGAGCCGCCCGTCGCCGCGCCCACCGCGGTCAACCCGGCACAGCAGCTCGACTACCTGCGCTTCACGTCCGACGCGCACCTGGCGAACTTTCGGCGCGAGCGCGACATCCTGCACCGGTGGTCGCCGGGCGTGCCCGTCACCACCAACTTCCAGATCGCCAACTGCAAGACCATCGACTACTTCAAGTGGGGCGCCGAGGTCGACGTGGTCTCGAACGACCACTACATCCAGCCCGAGCGCCCCGACAACCACATCGAGCTGGCCATGTGCGCCGACCTCACGCGGGGCGTCGCCAGCGGCACGCCTTGGCTGCTCATGGAACACTCGACCAGCGCGGTCAACTGGAAGCCACGCAACCTCGCCAAGCGCCCCGGCGAGATGCGCCGCAACAGCCTCAGCCACGTCGCGCGCGGCAGCGACGCGGTGCTCTTCTTCCAGTGGCGGGCGTCCCGCTTCGGCGCGGAGAAGTTTCACTCGGCGATGCTGCCGCAGGGCGGCACGGACACTCGGGTGTGGCGGGAGGTCGTCGAGCTGGGCGCCGACCTCGGCCGGCTCGACGAGCTGCGCGGCACCCGCGTCGCCGCCGACGTCGCCGTGCTGTGGGACTGGGAGTCGTGGTGGGCGCTCGAGCTCGACTGGCGCCCCTCCGTCGACCTGTCGTACCTGGATCGCGTCGAGGCGTACTACGAGCGGCTCTGGCGCGACAACCTGACCGTCGACTTCGTACACCCGACGGGTGCGCTCGACGGGTATCCGTTGGTCGTGGCGCCGAGCCTCTACCTGACCACGCCGGCCACGGCGGCGCGCCTTCGTGCTTACGTGGCGGGCGGCGGGACGCTGGTGGTTTCATACTTCTCGGGCATCGTGGACGAGACCGACACGGTGCATCCTGGGGCATATCCGGGGGCCCTTCGAGACCTGCTGGGCTTGACGGTGGAGGAGTTCCTGCCGCTGCCGGCTGGCGGAGTCGTGCACCTCTCCGACGGCGCCGTGGCAGATGTGTGGACCGAAGACCTGGCCCTCGCCGGGGCGACCGCCGAGTTGACCTATGTGGACGGTCCAGCGGCGGGGCGGCCCGCGGTGACCCGGCACACGCTGGGCACCGGCACCGCGTGGTACGTCTCCACCCGGGTCGACCCGGCCGGGGTGCTCCGCCGCGCGTACACCGACGCGGGCGTGACCCCTCCCGACGGTGTACCGGACGGGGTCGAACTTATCCGTCGTGTGGGCGAGGCCGCGTCGTACGTCGTGGCGATCAACCACAGTTCTGCTGACGCGGTGGTGCGGGCGTCTGGCGTCGAGCTGTTGACGGGCGCAGCATGCCCGGAGTCCGTGGTGGTCCCGGCCGGCGCCGTCCGCGTGCTCCGCACGCTCTAGCGCCTTCACGGCACCCACCTCGCGCGCCTCGCGCCTCGCGCCGCGCGCCCCGCGCGCCCCGCGCGCCCCGCGCGCCCCGCGCGCCCCGCGGGGC
>NZ_JAIBNX010000253.1 GCF_026130045.1 Micromonospora sp. CPCC 205371 | reverse complement strand
CGCGTGGTTCGTTCTCCTCCGCCGTATGTCCCCTCTTCCTCGACGCAGATGGTCTTGATCGCGATATTCGGGGCTACCGCGACGTCCGTCGCGGTCCAGACCGCTGCTCCCGCAGCCTCACCCTCCGAAGCACCACGACCCCAACCATCGCGCACTCCGAGGCCCTGGGCGTGGTTACGTCGGCCCGGAGGCGGCACAGTGGAGCGGTGACGGAACAGCCGCCTGCTCGATTCCTGACGATTGTTGTGTGCGCGGCCGGCCCGGCCGGTGAGGCTTACCAGGTTGTCGAGCTGGCGCAGGAGCGTGGCTGGGCGGTTGATGTGGTCGCTACGCCGGCCGCGTTGCCGTTCCTGGACGTGCCGAAGCTGGAAGCTATGACCGGCCGCCCAGTGCGCAGCGAGCACCGTAAGCCGACGGAGGATCGGGGCCGTTCGCCGTCCGATGCTGACGCGTTCGTGGTCGCGCCGGCGACGTTCAACACGGTGTGCAAGCTCGCCCTGGGTGTGGGGGACAGGTACGCGCTCAGCATTCTGGGCGAGGCGATCGGTCGTGGCGTCCCGGTCGTGGTCCTGCCGTTCGTCAACTCGGCGCTGGCGGGACGGAAGCCCTTTGCGGAGGCAGTGGAGTCGCTGCGAGCCGAGGGTGTGCGGGTCCTATTCGGACCCGGGGAGCCGGTGCCGCATCCGCCGGCGACCGGAGGTGAGCGGATCGCGTCGTTCCCGTGGACCGCCGCGCTCGATGCGGCTGGTGTCCACGCGTCCGGTTGATCAAGGGCTCCGCCGTGCGGTGAAGTGCACGGGCTGTCAAGACGGTCGGCCTGCTGGACGGGGTACACCGGGATTTGACGACAGCAAGATCAGAACGGCACCAAGCGGACGCGTAGCGCAAAGAAAACCGCCCCTGACCAGGGGTGGAAGGGAGAGAGCGGGCGACGGGAATCGAACCCGCACCGTCAGTTTGGAAGACTGAAGCTCTGCCATTGAGCTACGCCCGCGTGCACCCCGACCATCCGGGGCGCGGCCCCTAGCGTACTGGGTCGCCGGCCGTCTTCGTGCCCCGGCATGCCGTCACACGCCGGCCGGGCAACGGAGGGTGGGAGGGACGGCATACACTGCTCTCGGCTACGGGGTGTGGCGCACCTTGGTGGCCCCCTCGCTTTGGGAGGGAGGGGCCGTGGGTCCAAACCCCCCCACCCGGACAGGAGTCAGCCCCCCTCCACCCCGTGAAGGGCGCCTGATCGTAGGCTCGGCCGCCGCGCTCGCGGACCCGCGTAGCACCGCAGCCGGGTGCGAGCTTCGTCACGAATCGCGAACCGCTGCGCTACACGCAGGTGCCGCAGAAATGGTCGTGCACTGGGTCACCCAGCGGAGGTCTCGTCGAGAAATCGTCCGTCGGGAGCGGCGTGATTTCTGGGAGTGCCGACTCGTCGGCGGGGTCTATCCGTCCGGTCTGGCTGGGCGAATAGACCAGGCACACGGCGCGGAGTGGCTCGCTCAACTGCGCCGTGTCGACGGTGCGTGCGAATTCGGCCGGCGACGTCAGTCCTCCGGTCCCGGCGGTCTCCTGACCGTAGTAGGCGACGGTGAACCGCGCGGGGAGGTCGATGGCGGTCGGGCATGGCTGGATCCAGCCGGACACGGTGAAGGTTCCGTCCGGCGTGAGCTGGGCCGTCATCGCGCCGGTCGCGCATCTCATGGTGATCCATGTGAGCGGGTCGGCCGCCGCCGCACCCGGGAGTGCGGCCAGTGCCAGCGCTGCGGCGGCCGCTACGAGGCGGGCCCGCATCACGACTCCTCACCCGCGGGCGCCGGGGACGTCGAGGTTACGACGCCGAGCGCGCCTATCGCGAGGCCGAGTTGGAAACGGTTCTCGACGCCCAGTCGATCCATGAGGTCGCGGAGGGTGTTCGAGACCGTCCGCCGGCTGATGCGCATCGTGTCGGCGGCGCTCGCGTCCGTGTACCCCTGAGCCAGCAGGCCGAGAAGCGTGCGTTCGCGTGCGGTGAGCGAGACTCGCGGCATGGTTTGCTCCTGACGGGTGTGGGCGGCCTCCCACCGCCGTTCGAACAGGCCGACCAACGCTGATACGACGGCCTCCTGGGTGATCTCCAGGTAGCCGCGGTCGAGGTCGTCACGGCTTACCGGTAGGAAGGCGATCCGTCGGTCCATGACGATCAACTTCACCGGTACCTCGGAGGCCTCCCGGTAGTCCGGGGTGAGGTCCTCGGCCTTGCGGCCATACGCGGCCAGTGGATCTCCGCCGTCCGCTGGCTGCGCGCCAAGGACCCGCACGCGGACGCCCCGGGTGAGCAGCGCGCGGTCCATCGGCACCGCCGGGCGGGCCGACTCGGCGTCGTACGCGCGCTCCGGCTGCATCGCCAGGTGCTCGTGCCGGACGGCGCCGACCAGCTCCGCCAGCCTTGCCCGGGTCAGGGCTCGGCTCGGCAGATGTCGCACGCCGTCGTCGAGGGGCACCGGCTCGGGCAGGACGTGGCGGATGGGCGGGGTTGGTCGGGGGCGCCGCTGTCCTCGCAGCAAAGAGATCACGTTGTCGGGCTCCGCTGGCGTCCAGCGCGCGGTCCGGCGGCCAGTGCGCGGCCGCCGGAAGACCGCACCGGCGGCCTGTAGCTCGTCGAGCCCTCGGGCGACTCGGTGCCGTGAAAGACCCAGCCCGCGCTCCAGTTGCCCGGCCGTCTGGCACCCGAACATCAGCATGCAGCGATACATAAGATCCGCGTCCACCGAGAGGCCCCAGAGGGACAACGAAGGCGCGTCATGCAAACCGACCCTCCCCATGACGCGCAGCGAACCATGAAGCGGGGCCACCCCCTCGGTGCGGTTACCCTTCCGTGATCTCAGGGCGCGCAATTGCGCAAACCACGCGCCGCGGGTCTGTGGGGCGGTCGACGCGTTTGCGCAGGTCGCCGCGTTCCCGTGACCAGGTGTGAGCGTGGTCGGCCGGCTATGGTTGACTCCCAATGGCCCCGTGCGTTCAAAAGCCATGTGATCCATCGAGGAGTACGCCTGTGAAGAGCACCGTCGAGACCTTGAGCCCGACCCGGGTGCGGCTCGCCATCGAGGTGCCGTTCGTCGAGCTTGAGCCGAGCGTCAAGAAGGCGTACCGGGAGATCGCCGCCCAAGTTCAGGTGCCGGGCTTCCGTAAGGGCAAGGTGCCGGCCGCCGTCATCGATGCGCGGGTCGGCCGTGCCGCCGTGCTGAACGAGGCGGTTCAGGAGGCCATCCCGGCGCAGATCCTCGCCGCGGTCCGCGAGCATGACGTCAAGATGCTCGGCCGTCCGGAGCTGGAGACGTTCCCCGAGCTCAAAGACGGTGAGCCCTTGGTCTTCACCGCGGAGATCGACGTGCGGCCCGAGATCACGCTGCCCGACCTGTCCGCGATCGAGATCACGGTCGACGAGCTCCAGATCGGCGACAGCGAGGTCGACGAGCAGATCAGCGGCCTGCGGGAGCGCTTCGCCACCCTGAAGACCGTCGAGCGCGCCGCCCAGATCGGCGACTACGTCCAGGTCGACCTGGCCGCCACCGTCGACGGCGAAGAGGTGCCCGGTGGCTCGGCCACCAACATCTCGCACGAGGTGGGCAGCAAGCAGCTCCTGCCGGGCCTCGACGACGTGCTGGTGGGCATGTCCGCCAACGAGTCGGCGACTTTCGTCACGCAGCTGGTGGGCGGCGACTTCGCCGGGCGCGACGCCGACGTGTCGGTGACCGTCCGCACGGTCAAGGAGAAGCAGCTCCCCGACCTCAACGACGAGTTCGCTCAGATGGCGAGCGAGTTCGACACGCTCGACGAGCTGCGCGAAGACCTCAAGGCCCGGATCACCCGGGTGAAGAAGGTCGAGCAGCTCTATGCCGCCCGCGACAAGGCGCTCGCCGAGCTGGTCAAGGCCGCCGACGTGCCGGCGCCGCAGGGCGTAGTGAAGGAAGAGGTCGAGCACCGCAAGCAGGCGATGGTCGACCAGCTCGAGCGGATCGGTGCCTCCCTGGAGGAGTACCTGGCCGCCGAGGAGAAGACCGAGGAGCAGGTCGACGAGGAGCTGACCGAGGCCGCTACCGAGGGCGTCCGGATCCAGCTGCTGCTCGACTCGCTGGCCGACGCCGAAGACGTGCAGGTCAGCGACGACGAGTTCGGCCACGAGATCGTCCACCGGGCGCAGCGGGCAGGCGTGCAGCCGCAGCAGTACTACGACCAGCTGGTCCGCTCCGGCACCGCGGGCGCCGTCTTCGGCGACGTCCGCCGGGGCAAGGCGCTCGCCGTGGTCATGGAGCGCGTCACGATCCGCGACGAGGCCGGTAACGAGCTCAGCCTCGACGAGCTTCGCGGCGACGGCGCCGAGGGCGCCGGCGAGCACGACCACGACCACTGATCGGGTACGCCGTGCGCGTGCGCTGACAGCGAACGCGGAAGCCGAGCCTGCCACCAGTGGTTAAGGTCGGTCGTACGGAGACATATTGCGAAGGGCTTGCCATGACCGATCTGCACATCCCAGCGACGTCGATCCGGGCCGTTGACGCCCGGGGCGGCGACGCGCTCAGTGGCAACCTCGACGACACGGTCTACAACCGGTTGCTCAAGGAGCGCATCATCTTCCTGGGCAGCGAGGTCACCGACCAGGTCGCCAACCGCATCTGCGCGCAGCTGCTGCTGCTCGCGGCGGAAGACCCCGAGCGTGACATCAACCTCTACATCAACTCGCCGGGCGGCTCGGTTTACTCGGGCATGGCGATCTACGACACGATGCAGTACGTCACCAACGACGTGGCGACGATCGCGATGGGCATGGCGGCCTCGATGGGCCAGCTCCTGCTCTGCGCCGGCACCCGCGGCAAGCGGTACGCCCTGCCGCACGCGCGGATCATGATGCACCAGCCGTCCGGTGGCATGGGCGGCACGGCGTCCGACATCGCCATCCAGGCCGAGCAGATGCTGTACACGAAGCGGATGTTCCAGGAGCGGGTGGCGCACCACACCGGGCAGTCGCAGCCGCAGATCGAGGCCGACTCCGACCGCGACCGTTGGTTCACGGCGCAGGAGGCCAAGGACTACGGCTTCATCGACCACGTGATCACCGGGGCGGCCCAGGTTCCGACCGGCGCCGGCACTTTGAGCTGAGGAAGGCACCATGACTGAGCTACAGGTTCCGGCAGGCCTGTCGGTCTACAACCGGTACATCATCCCGTCGTTCGTCGAGCGCACGTCGTACGGGGTCAAGGAGTCCAACCCGTACAACAAGATGTTCGAGGACCGGATCATTTTCCTCGGCGTGCAGATCGACGACGCGTCCGCCAACGACGTGATGGCGCAGCTGCTGACGCTCGAGGGCACCGACCCGGACCGCGACATCACCATGTACATCAACTCGCCGGGTGGCTCCTTCACGGCTATGACGGCGATCTACGACACGATGCAGTACGTCCGGCCGGACATCGTCACGGTCTGCCTGGGCCAGGCCGCCAGCGCCGCCTCGGTGCTGCTCGCCGCCGGCACGCCCGGCAAGCGGATGGCCCTGCCGCACTCCCGCGTGATCATGCACCAGCCGGCGACTGAGGGCGGCTACGGCCAGGGTTCGGACATCGAGATCCAGGCCCGCGAGATCATGCGGATGCGCAACCAGCTCGAAGAGCTGTACGCGCGGCACACCGGCCAGCCGGTCGAAAAGGTTCGCAAAGACATCGACCGCGACAAGATCCTCACGGCTGGTGAGGCCAAGGACTACGGCGTGGTCGACACCGTTCTGGCCAGCCGAAAGAAGGGGCTCGTCGGCGCTGGCGCCGGCAGCTAGCCGCTTGGGACTCAGGGGCCAGTTCGGGGGCAGTACACTGGCTGGCTCCTGACACACCCATTTTGGGGGTCGGAGAAAGCTCCGGCACCGGGTAACGTCGAGGTGCACAGATCGTCCGGCGACCTCGCCGGTGGCAAGATCGCAAGATCAATGGGCATGACCGTCCTCAGGCCAGGGGCCGGCTCACCGGCCGATGAGCGCTAGGAGAACGTAGGTGGCACGGATCGGCGACGGTGGCGACCTACTCAAATGCTCCTTCTGCGGTAAGTCGCAGAAGCAGGTTAAGAAGCTCATCGCGGGTCCAGGTGTTTACATCTGCGACGAGTGCATCGACCTCTGTAACGAGATCATCGAAGAGGAGCTGGCCGAGTCCGGCGAGGTGAAGTGGGAAGAGCTTCCCAAGCCGATGGAGATCTGCCAGTTCCTCGACCAGTACGTGGTGGGGCAAGACCAGGCCAAGAAGGCGCTCGCCGTGGCGGTCTACAACCACTACAAGCGCATCCAGGCCGAGTCGGCAGGCGCGCCGGGCAACGGCGGCGAGACCGTCGAGCTGGCGAAGTCCAACATCCTGCTCATCGGTCCCACGGGCTGCGGCAAGACGCACCTGGCCCAGACGCTCGCCCGCATGCTAAACGTGCCGTTCGCGATCGCTGACGCCACGGCGCTGACCGAGGCGGGCTACGTCGGTGAGGATGTCGAAAACATCCTGCTCAAGCTGATCCAGGCCGCTGACTACGACATCAAGCGGGCCGAGACGGGCATCATCTACATCGACGAGGTCGACAAGATCGCCCGTAAGTCGGAAAATCCCTCGATCACGCGCGACGTCTCCGGTGAGGGTGTGCAGCAGGCGCTGCTGAAGATCCTTGAGGGCACGGTGGCCAACGTGCCACCGCAGGGTGGGCGCAAGCACCCCCACCAGGAGTTCATCCAGATCGACACCACCAACGTGCTGTTCATCTGCGGTGGCGCGTTCGCTGGGCTCGACCAGATCATCGAAGCTCGCATCGGGCGGGGTGGCCTCGGCTTCGGCGCTCACCTGCGGGCGGTGTCCGAGCGGTCGACCGACGACATCTTCAGCCAGGTCATGCCCGAAGACATGCTCAAGTTCGGGCTGATCCCAGAGTTCATCGGCCGGCTCCCCGTGATCACCACGGTGCGCAACCTCGACCGTGAGGCGCTCATCAAGATCCTCACCGCGCCGCGCACCGCGTACGTGAAGCGGTCCCAGCGGCTGATCGAGCCCGACGGCGCCGACCTCGAGTTCGACATCTCCTCCCTGGAGGCGATCGCCGACCAGGCGATGCTGCGCGGCACCGGCGCGCGCGGCCTGCGCGCCATCATGGAAGAGGTGCTGCTCTCGGTGATGTACGAGGTGCCGAGCAACCCCGACGCCGCCCGCGTACTGATCACCCGCGAGGTCGTCCTCGAAAACGTCTACCCGACGATCGTGCCGCGCGAGTTCACCGGCCGCCGTCGTCGCGAACACCGCGAGGAAAAGACGGCTTAACCGCCCGCTCGTTCCGCTCTTTGCGCCGATCAGGCGTAAACGCGCGGAGCGCGTTTACGCGGCCCGTGGGCGGCCGCGCCGCGCAGCCGCGTCGATCAAGGGCGAATGCTCGTGTTTTGATCTCCGATCCACGTGCGTTTGCCCTTGATCGATGCGATCCTCCTTGATCGACGCTGTGATCCGTCGGCGGGGGGGTCGCCCGCCGACAGCCGCCGCCGGGGGCGGTGCGCCGTCCGACGCGGCCCGCGCGACTAGTCCTGTCGGCGGTCCCACTCGCCGGGAGGCATCACGACGATCATGACGACGCGCGCCTGAGCGGTGCCGTCGTTGCGGTAGCCGTGTGGTCGGTCGGCGAGCAGGTCGATCGTCTCTCCCGTGTGCACCATGTGATCGATGCCGTCCACGGTCGTGGTCAGCTCGCCTTCGAGCACATGCAGCATCTCCCGCGTACCGGGGGCGTGCTCGGCGGAGGTGTGCCGGTCACCGGGCGCGAAGATCCACTCCCAGAGCTCGGTGAAGCTCGGCGAGTTGAGCCCGCGCAGCAGCCGGCCAAACCCACCAGCGTCGCCCCGCCACAGCCGCGGCGCGTCGTCGGCCGAGGAGATGTGGACGGTGCGGTCCTCGGCTGGCTCCAGCAACCGCGCCACGGTCACACCGAACGCGTCCGCGATACGCACAAGCGTGCCGACACTCGGGTTGGTGCGGGCGCCCTCGATCTGCACCACCATGCCCTTGCTAACGCCCGACCGTCCGGCCAGTTCGTCGAGCGACCAGCCCCGGGAGGTGCGCAGGGCACGCACGTGCCCGGCCACGGCCGCGGTGAGTGCCGCCACATTGTCGGTCAATAGAGTGTCCTTCACGGTCAACATTATGATACGACTTCAGGGTGATCCCCATTGTCCTCGCCGCCGTGTCCGCCCTGGTCTGGGGCACCGCCGACTTCTCCGGTGGCAAGGCGTCGCAGCGCGCCGAGCCGCTGGCGGTGACGGTCGCCTCGCAGCTTTTCTGCCTGCCGGCGCTCGCCGTGTGCCTGCTGGTGGTGCCCGGCACGCCGGGAGTCGTGGACATCGCGTGGGGCGTCGGCGCCGGCATCGCTGGCTTCGGCGGCATCGTGCTGCTCTACCGGGCGCTCGCAAGCGGCGCCATGGCCGTGGTCGCTCCAGTCACGGCGGTGACCGCAGCAGTGGTACCAATTGTCGCCGGTCTGCTCACCGACCGTAGCCCTGGCGCTCTTGCCCTGGGCGGAGCCGGACTGGCCGTCGTGGCCATCGCGCTCGTCAGCCTTGGCCCGGGTGGCGACCGCCGCGCGGTGACGCCGCAGCTGATCGGCATCTCCCTGCTCGCTGGCCTGCTCTTCGGGCTCTTCTTCGCGCTGCTCGGGCAGTCGACGGAGGAGGCTGGCATGTGGCCGCTCGCCGCCGGCCGGGTCAGCTCGATCGCCATCGGCCTACTCCTGCTCGCCCGCACTCGAACCTCCCTGCGACTGCCCCGGTCGGTGCTGCCATGGGCCGTCGTGGCCGGCACGCTGGACATCGTCGCGAACGCGCTGTATCTGGCGGCCGCAGTGCGTGGCCACCTCAGCATCGTCGCCGCGATCGCGGCCCTCTATCCGGCCAGCACGGTGCTGCTCGCGCTCGCCGTCGACCGCGAACGGCTGCGTCTGCTGCAGATCGCGGGGCTGGGGCTCGCGGCGACGGCACTAGTCCTCACCACCACCTAGCGAGGGCGGCCGGGCCGACCGTTGCCCTTCGCACGAGCCGCCGAGCGTAGGCGAGGCCGCCAGTGGAGCCGTAGGCTGGCGGGCATGCGCGTAGCTGTGTGCCAGCTCAACACTCGCGACAACCGCGCCACCAACCTGGTGACGGCTGGTGAGCTGCTCAAGCAGGCCGCTGCGGCGGGTGCCGACCTGGCGGTCCTGCCGGAGTACGTCGACTACCTCGGCCCGGCCGCCGGAGTCCCGAAACCAGAACCCGTCGACGGGGAATTCGCGGCTTTCTTTGCGACGGCGGCGCGCACGCTGGGCATGTGGGTGCTGGCCGGCTCGTTCCACGAGGCCGGTCCGGACGCCGAGCGCACGTACAACACGTCGCTGGTTTTCGACCGCGACGGCGAGCTCGCCGCCACCTATCGGAAGATCCACTTGTACGACGTGGAGATCCCCGGACGAGTCTCGTACCAGGAGTCCAAGACCGTCGCACCGGGCGCCGAGCCGGTCGTGGTGGAGGTCGATGGGGTACGGGTGGGCCTGTCAATCTGCTACGACCTGCGGTTTCCGGAGTTGTACCGGCGGTTGGCGGTCGCGGGGCATGCCCAGGTGCTGGTCGTGCCGGCCGCGTTCATGATGCACACCGGTCGCGACCACTGGGAGGTGCTGCTGCGGGCGCGGGCGATCGAAAACCAGTGCTACGTGGTGGCTGCCGGCCAGATCGGTGACCATGACCCGGGGCGCACGTGCTTCGGCCGCAGCATGGTGATCGACCCGTGGGGCACGGTGCTCGCCCAGGCGCCCGACACGACCGGCGTGGTGGTGGCCGACCTTGACCTCGACCGCCTGAACACGATCCGCCAAGAACTCCCCAGCCTGGCCAACCGCCGCCTCTAACCACTCGCCCGCTGGCCACGTGCGGGGATGGTGGCGCGGCCCCTTTTCGCCGATCAAGGGCGAATGCACGTGGTTGGATCTCTTTTCCGCGTGCGTTTGTCCTTGATCCGTGCGATCTTCCTTGATCGGCGCGCGGCTGCGCCGCGCGGTGGCTGCGGCCGCGCCACATAGGTGCCGCCTAGTGACCCTCCGGAGGCTGCGGCCCCGAACGCCGGCGGCCCGCGGCCCAGACCTCTGCGGCCGCCGAGACGCGGCCCCGGACCGGGGGCGGGCCGCGACACGCGGACCGTGCGCCTGCGGCGTGGACCCCTGCGGCAGACGGTCTGCCGCACGCGCACCCTGCGAGTTGCGGCATTCGGGAAACGCGGACCTTGTGGGATACGCAGGCGGGCCTTGCGGCGGCAGGCCGCCGGGTCCGTCGTGGACAGGTCCCAGGCATCAGGGCGTGTCGCGGCCGTCTGCCGCGAGGGTGGCGGTACAGGGGCGAGGGGCTCGCCGCGCTGCACCGCGGGACCGTCGCCTCGCTAGCTCACGTAGGCAAAGGCGGTGCCACCTCGGGAAGCTGTGGACACTCGGAGCGGTTCTCCGCCTAGCTCAGCAGGACGCCGAGCACGGTAAGGCCCACCACGGCACCGCCGCTGATCAGCATCGCGGTCATCATCCGGGACCGGCCGCGCCGGGCAAGCTGCCGTACCGACAGCACGAGAGTCACCACGACGAAGGCCCCGATGACGAGCTGCCAGAAGGGGAACAGCATGCCCAGGAGCGCGTCTTTGGCGAGGTACCCGGAGTCCACGCTTGAACCCTACGGCGCCAGCGGGGCCATCGACATACGCTGATTTGCGTTCCCGACGGCAGCCGCGTAACTTTCTCTCTGCGCACGGGGTACGGACACTTCGCCCAACACGGGGCAGAGCGGCCAGAACCGGCGCAGACGGGCGGTGCGGAAGCCGATTTGGCAAAGCGAAGCCGACCGGGTAATGTGGACAAGCCGGCAGGGAGCCGGGCGAGCATGCGGCGAGAGCTGCGGCGGCCGGTCTGTTGGTTCCCCCTTCGAGACGCTGATCGAGTGATCGGTCTGTGCGTGCGCGAAGGGACGTTCGGATGAAGCGACGTTGGGCCAAAGATCCGGCTTGACAGACTGAGTCCGGCAGGTAAGATAGAGCAGTTGCCCCAAGGGCGGGCCTCGGTGTTTCGGGGTTTGTTGTTGGTGTGTGTTTGTTCTTTGAGAACTCAACAGGGTGCTTTGAAAGCC
>NZ_JAIBNX010000252.1:625-11300 GCF_026130045.1 Micromonospora sp. CPCC 205371 | reverse complement strand
GCGGGCGCCGCAACCGGCGGTCCCGCCCCTGATGCCCGCCGGGCCGGGCGGCCCCCTCCCCTGCCCGCCGTCCCGCCCACCAAACCAGAGTCCACTGAGGAGCAAAGTGAGCACGCTCGCATTCATCGATCTGGAAACAACAGGGCTTGATCCGGAGCGGCACCACATCTGGGAGATCGGCGCGATCGTGCGCGGGCACCGTGACGAGTCCTTCAACGGCGAGTGGCGCATCGAGCTGCGCCCGCACCTGAACACCGCCGACCCGATCGCGCTGCGGATCGGACGCTTCTACGAGCGCCGTTCCTCCCTGCTGCGCAGCAACGGCCGTACCGCCCCTGAAGCCTGGGTCCACACCCGCCCGCCGTACCTCAAGGGTCCCGGCAGCGCCGGCCCTCGGTTCTACGAGGCGTCCCGTATGCACGTGGCGAAGCTGCTCGCCGAGATGCTCGACGGCGCCCAGATGATCGGCTGCGTACCGTCGTTCGACGCCGGGTTCCTGGCCCCGTTCCTGCGCCGGCACTGGCAGGCCCCGACCTGGCACTACCACCTGGTTGACGTCGAGCACCTGGCGCTCGGCTTCCTCGCCGGCGCATCGGCTGTCGTGCCGGAGCTGCCGTGCCAGTCCGACGACCTTTCCCGCAGGCTCGGCGTCGAGCCGCCCGGGCCGGACCAGCGACACACCGCGCTCGGCGACGCGCGCTGGGCCGAGGCGATCTACGACCGGGTGATGGGAGCGCCGGCGTGACGGCCCGGCGCCGCCTGGCGGCCGCAGCGGTAGCCGTTCTGCTCTGCGTCGTGCTCGCCGGGTGCGGCGGCGGCGCCGTCGACGAGGACTGCGACGCCGAGGACCTCGCGAACCGTGAGGCCGAGTGCGGCTACTTCGACGAGTCCGGCACGTGGGTGCTGTTCCCGTGGGTGGTCCCCGGGATCGGTGGACATCCGCCGAAGGGCCAGCACCCCAAGCCACCGGCCGGCGTGAAGGTCAGCCCACCCAAGCCCGCTCCGCCGAAGGTGAAGAACCAGCCGCGGGTTAACAACCCGCGGCCGCCGGCACGAGTGCGGCCGCCGGCACGAGTCGGGCGGCGGTGACGCGATGCCGATGTCCGACGACACCGTCTACAAGGCATATCTGGAGCTGGTCGACCAGCTTTCGGCGATCCTGCGGCCGCTGACGATGATGCCGCTGCGGCAGATGGCGACGGCGAACGAGCGGATGCAGACCGTCGCGCCGTTCTTCGTCGCACCGATCCAGTACCACTCGGGCGCGCGGAACCTGCAGGAGCAGCGGCGGGTGATCGACGCCGCGGCCGCGCTGCAGGACGTGCTGTTCGGCTTGACCGGTGCGCCACCACGCGAGGAGCAGCCGGCATGACGGCCGAGTTCCGGGTGACGGTGGAGGACTTGAAGACCGGCGAGCGGCAGTGCATGGAGTTCAGCCCGGGCGACTACCTGCTGGTGCCTTTCGCGCCCTGCTACGTGGCCGGCGTGCAGGCGTACCCGACCTCTGGCACACACGTGGTCACGGTCAAGGGTCACCGGCCCGTCGCCCAGGCGCGCGTCATCGACGGACCCAGTGGGGGCGCTGATCCGCCGCCGGACTAGCACGCGGCACGTCCTGGTCCAGCTGCAGATGGCCCGGTCACTCCCTCGCGGGTTGGCCGGGCCTGACCGTATCGGGGGAACAATCGATGTTGATCACTGACTCTGGCGTTTCGGGCATTCCGGGCGGCTGCTGATGCCCTGGGGTCGGATCGACGACCGCCTCGCCATGAGCGTGAAGATCCGGGGCCTGGCCGACCCCGGCGCCACCGGCGTGCGCGCGAAGAAGCAGCGGGCCGAGGCCCTGGGCGTGTGGGTGCAGCTGCTGTCGTGGGCGTCCGGTGAACGCTCCGACGGGTTCCTGACCGCCGATGTGATGGACCTGTTCGGCTGGGCGGAGGCGAACGCCCGGCTGTTCCGCGCCCGCTACGGCCGCGCGGCACTTATCCACACCCGTGTGGACGGTGAGGGCTGCGAGTGCATGGCCGGCCGGGTGTGGGTCGACGACTACGAGTTCTTGATCCACGACTACCTCGACCGCAACCCGTCGCGCAGCGAGAACGACGTGCACCGGGCCAAGGCGCGCGAGCTGAAGGACTCGAAGCTCAAGGCCGCCGTGCGGGCCCGGGACCGGGACATCTGCCGCTACTGCGGCCGCCACTGCGCGCACAGCGACCGAAAGTCCGACGCCGGGCTGACCTTCGACCACGTCGACCCCGAGGTCGCCGACGGCATGTCCAACCTGGTCGTCAGCTGTCGGGGCTGCAACAACGCCAAGCGGCGCCGCACCCCCGAGGCGGCCGGAATCGTGCTGCTGCCGGCCCTCGACGACCTGGGCGACCCGCCCGGATCTGCGACCAGATCTACGTCAGGATCTGCGCCGGATCTAAGTCAGGATCTGGGTCCGACCACAGATCCCGTCACAGATCCGGATGCAGATCCACCCGACGGGCAACCCTGGCTGAGCAGCGACAACGCCGCAGTCTGCGCCGAAACCAACGCCGCCAGCAGTGACCGGACCCAGGTCGACGGCTCTGCCGGGACGGGACGGGAGGGGCCGGGCACAGCCCCCGCTACAGGTCCACCCCGGCCAGGCCCGACCACCCCGCACCGCATCGGACCCCCGAGCACCCCCCGCGGACCTCTGCACGGCTCCCCATACCTGCGCTCCACCCGCCCACTTCCAGAGCACCACGCAGGCGTACCCCCGCAGCCACCTGACCCGCCGGACTACCAATGGCCGCCCGGGTCGGTGCCCGTCCCGCCACGCACCGAGGAGGACGCATGAACCCCCTGATCGACTCGACGCCGTACGTGGTCGACCAGATCCGGGTCACGATCGCCGGCCTGCGTACCGCGTGGGGCTGGCTGGGTGAGCTGGTCGAGCCGGGCCGGGACTCGGCGCCGGCCGCGGTGCTCTCGGATGCGATGCGGGCCCGCCTGGACGAGCTCGCGGCGGCCGAGCGGGCCGACCGGTACGCCCCGCCGGTCAACCTGCCGCCCGGTGCCCGCCAGTTCGCGTCGTCGTCGGCGTACGCGCTGCCGGCCACCCGGGCCGGCGCCCGGATCGCGGTCGTCGACGCCCGCGCCCGCGTCCACGCCCTGGTCGTCGACGCCGCCCGGATGGTGGCCGACCAGCTGGGCACGGTGTACGTCGGCGACCGGGCCGGCGACGCCGGCGTGCTGGACGCGCTGGACTGGCTGGACGCCCCGCCGGATCGGTGGGTGGCCACCGCCGGCGGCGTGGTCTGGCACCGTCGACACGGCGGCGTGCTCGACCAGCTGCGCGACGCCGACGCGGCCGCCCGGGTCGATACCGCGCTGCAGCGGGCGCTGCGGCTGGCCCGGGCGGCCGCCCGCGACGTCGACGGCGAGCACACCGCGCCCGTCGACGGCCGCTGTCCGGCCTGCGGCCGCCGGTCCCTCGAGCTCGACTTCGTCAGCGTCGCCCAGCTGCGCGCGGGCGAGCTGGACGAGCGGGCCCGCCGCGCGTGGACGGTGTCGTGCCTGAGCGAGGCCTGCCGCTGTATCGGTGAGGGCTGCCGGTGCCGGCAGAAGGTGCGCTACGCCGGCCGCAGGCACGCGTGGGCGTACGGCGAGCTGGCCGGCCCGTACGGGCTGTGGCGGGCCATGAACGCCGCTGGCCGTCGCCGGCGCGGCCCGGAAACGCGGGTCGGGTCCGAGGCGGCCGGCCACGGCGGCTGGGCCGAGCGGCGGGTACCAACCCGCGTCGGCCGGGCCGTCCGCGACGTGGACGGCGTGCTGTGGTGGGACCGCGAGCGGGCCTGCGCCCAGGTCGGGGCGAGCGCGGCGAACCTGCGCGACTGGGTACGCCGCAGCAAGGCCAACCCGGCCTGGCCGCGGCTGGATGCGCCGCACCGCGACGGTACCGTGAGCTGGTGGCGGGCCGAGCAGTTGCTGGACGTCGATGAGCACCTGGCCGCCGCGACACGCGGCCGCCGCCGTTCGGCTTGACCTTGTTCGCCCGATATCTCACGATGGGTGCCAGCAGGTGCAGTGTGCCCGCTGGAAGGCCCCGTTCAGTGCGCGGGGCCTTCAGTGTGTTCGCCCACAGGCGGGGGCAGTGCTGCGTAGCGCCGGGCGCGGGGCCGTGCGTGTGCGGAGACGTCCGCTAGTGGCACTGTCTCTGGGGGACTGGTCGTCATGGCCGGCCTAAGTGGACACCGCTGGCGGCAGCTGGTGGAGCGGGTCAAGACCGAGTACGCCTGGGTGTGTTGGATCTGTCACCAGCCCATCCCCGAGGGCGTACCAGCCAGGACACCGAGGTCGTTCAGCGTGCATCACCTGACGCCCCGGTCGAAGGGCGGTGCGGTGTACGACCTGGCCAACTGCAGGCCAGCGCACTACGGATGCAACTCCAGCCAGGGTGACAAGCCAGCCCAGTCGTGGGTGACGTCACCTGACTGGTAGCGCATTGACAGACGACATTGTCAATGAGAGCACGTGTGGGGCTCTGAGCAGGGAAAACGCGGCCCGGCAGGTCGGTTTTTTGAGCGGGACGCGCCGGAGACCCCTTTGCCCGCGTCTCCCATTTTTTCTCTCCCGGACATGGGGGGACCCCGTGACTGAGCAGGAGAAACCGCAGGTGAGCGAGCCGATCAGCGCCGGGATCACCGCGCAGATCGTGGCTGCTCGCCGCCGTCAGGGATCGACGCGTGACGAGGTCGCGGCCGCCGCGCAGGCCGCCGGCGCGCCGACGTCGTTCACGACCGCGGCGTTGCGCAACTTGGAGTCCGGGCGGCGGGCCCCGTCCGTCGACGAGCTGGTCTGGCTGGCGGCCGCGCTCGCCACGCCTGTGCGTGAGTTGCTCGGCGAGCAGCGGCACCTGTTCGGCGCCGATGTGGCGGTGCGGCCCGAGTGCGGGCCGGTGGAGGACGCGACCCGCCGTGCCGCCGAGCAGCTCGGCGCCCTGGACGGCCACGAGGCCGCCCTGATGGAAGGCGCCTACGTGCTGGCCCGGGCCCTGGACGCCGGCGCCGGGATGGCGACCGCGGCGGTGCACAAGGAGTACCGGGCGACCCTCGCGGCGCTGTGGGAGGACCGCGCCGGCGACGAGGACGACGACGATGACGAAGACCTCGGCCCGTCCTGACCGCTACGCGCCGTACCCGGTGCAGCTGCGGGAGGGCATGACCGCCGAGGAGATCTACGCCGCGTACGGGCTGACGTGCCCGCCGCGGATCGCGACGCTGCGCAACCCGGCCCGCAAGACGTACGGGCCCGCGGTCGCGCGGATCTCCGCCCAGCTGGGCATGCCGATGATGCCGCACCAGCGGTACAAGGTCGACACGGCGCTGGAAGTCAACCCGGCCACCGGCGAGCTGGTGTACCGGGACGTAACCGCACTGGTGCCGCGCCAGGCCGGCAAGACCACGGTGATCCTGTCGGTCAAGACCCACCGGGCGCTCGCGTTTCCCAAGGAGGTGCGCCGGCACGCCCGGCACCAGCGCGGCCGCCAGCGCATCCTGTACGCGGCGCAGAAGAGGATCGACGCCCGCGACAAGTTCGTCGACGACCACCTGCCGATCCTGAAAGCCTCGCCGCTGGCGTCCCGGTTCACCTCGCGCGAGGGCCAGGGCAAAGAGGCGATCCTGTGGGACACCGGCGCCTTGGACGCGATCACCAGCAACACCGAGGACGCCGCCCACGGTAAGTGGCTGGACCTGGGCGTGGAGGACGAGTTTTTCCACGCCGAGGACGCCCGGCTGGAGCAGGCGTTCTCGCCTGCGATGCTGACCCGCTGGTCGGCTCAGCACTGGCGCGTGTCGACCGAGGGCACCGAGAAGTCCGCCTACCTGGCCGACAAGGTCGACATCGGCCGGGAGGCCGCGGCGGCCGCCAACGCCGGCGAGCAGACCACCATCTGCTACTTCGAGTGGTCCAACCTGGACGACCCGTACGACGACCCAGCGACGTGGCTGTCCTGCATGCCGGCGCTGTGCCCCAACGAGGACGGGCCGTGTGAGTGCTCGCCGTACTGGCGGCACACCGTCACCCTGGCCACGATCCGCGCCGAGCTGGCCAAGATGCAGAAGGACATCCCCGGTTTCGAGCGCGCGTACCTCAACCGCCGCCGGGGGCAGAAGCCGCCGCCGGACCCGAACCTGCCGACCGCGCAGGAGTGGAGCGGGTCGGTTCTGGTTCGGGAGCAGCCGACCGAGAAGCTGGCGTTCGGTATCGAGCTGCACATGGAGCGCCGGTTCGGGGCGATCGTCGCGGTGTGGCTCAACGAGGACGGCGTACGCCGGCACATGCGGGTGATCGAGTTCCTGCCCGGCATCGACTGGGTTCCTGGCCGGGCGGCCGAGCTGAATGAGCGGTGGGAACCCCTCGCGTGGGGCATGGGTTTGGGCGGCCCGTGCGGCACGCTGCTGACCCCGCTCAAGGAAGCCGGTATCAAGGCGCCCGAGGCGGGCGAGGACTTCGCCTGGGGGATGCTGGCCACCCCGACCAGTCGGCAGCTGGCGGCCGGCTGCGGGCTGGTCGTCGACGGCATCCGCGGCACGACCGTCGACGGCGTCCACAAGCCGACGCTGTTCCACGAGGACCAGAAGGCGCTCAACGACGCGTTCGGCGACGCCCGCACGCGCCCGTCCGGCGACGCGTTCACCTGGGCGCGCCGCGCCGGCGGTGACGTGACCTGTCTGCAGGCCGGCACGAGCGGGTTGTGGGCGCTGGAGACGTACAAGCACCTGGAGCGGGTCTCGTCGTACGACCCGCTGGCCAACATCGGATGAGGGAGGCGCACGTGCGCGCTATCGCTGCTCGACTGCGCCCGCGATGGGACGCCGCGCTGCTGCGCGGCGCCGTGCTGGCCGGGCTGACCGTGCGGAACCTGCCCGAGGCGGTGGGCGCCCTGCTGGTCTCGTACGGGCTGGGCCTGGCCTGGAACCCGCTGGGCTACATGGCCGCGGGCGGGTTCCTGCTGCTGATGGGCCGGAAGCTGTCGTGAGCCTGTTTTTCGGCGCGCGCCGGGAGAAGCGGTACAACGGGTTCACCTGTTTTGGGGGCCGCGCGGGGAGACGCGGTAGACCGGTAGCCCCGCCTCGTTCACCCCCCCGCCGATCCCGCCCAGCCGGGCGGCCGCCTCGTACACCGACGTCGGTGTGACCACAGTGGAGTCGTCGCTGCAGGTGGTGGCGATGTGGGCGGCGGTCAACCTGATCGTCGGGCTGGGCAGCGAGCTGCCGATCGACGTGTACCGCGGCACCGGCAAGCAGCGCGAGCAGCTGCGCGTCCCGACCTACCTGCAGGACCCGGGCGGTGACGGGTACGGCATCGAGGACTGGATCGCCCAGTACCTGACCTCGCTGCTGCTGCGCGGCAACTCCAACGGCAAGGTGGTGGGCCGCGACCCGAGCGGCGGGTTCCCCACCCAGGTCAGCCTGTACCACCCGGACACGGTGGCCGGCTGGTACGACCAGTACGGGCGGCCGCAGTGGAAGGTGATGGGTCGCACCATCGAGCCGCCGGACATGTGGCACAAGCGGGTGCATCCGATCTCCGGCCAGCTGATGGGCCTGTCGCCGGTGTCCTACCTGGCATCGACGATCGGGCTGCAGCTGACCAGCCAGCGGTTCGGGCTGCAGTGGTTCCGCGACGGCGGCCACCCGTCCGGGATGCTGGTCAATGACGAGGTCGAGCTGGACGGTCCGAAGATCCGCAAGGCCAAGGAACTGTTCATGGCGGCGGTGTTCGGCAGCCGCGAGCCGCTGGTCATGGGCAAGGGCTGGACGTACAAGACGATCCAGATCGCCCCCGACGAGAGCCAGTTCCTGGAAACGCAGGGCTTTTCGGCCGCGGAGTGCGCGCGGATCTTCGGGCCGGGCGTGCCGGAGGTGCTCGGCTACGAGACCGGCAGCAGCCTCACGTACTCCACTTTGGAGGGCCGCTCGCAGCACCTGCTGGTGTTCGCGGTCGGTAAGTGGCTGCGGCGGGTCGAGCGGGCCCTGACCGAGATGCTGCCGCGCGGGCAGTACGTGAAGCTCAACCGGGCCGCGCTGCTGCAGACCACCACCCTGGAGCGGTTCCGGGTGCACGAGATCGCGCTGCGCAACCGCATCCGCGTACCGAACGAGGTCCGCGACGACGAGGACTGGGCGCCGGTGCCGTGGGGCAACGAACCCAATCCGATCACCGGCGCCGGCCAGCCACCGGCCGACGGACACGCACACGACGACGACCCGCCCGGCACCAACCCGCCCGGCAAGGAGGGCATCTGACATGGACAAGGCGCAACGGGCCACCAGCCAGGCCAAGAGTGGATTGGAGCGGCGGGCGTACCCGGTGCAGCTGGAGGTCCGCAAGGCGGCCAGCGGCGGCGGTCCGGCCGTGGTGGAGGGGTACGCGTCGGTCACCGAGCACCCGTACGAGATGTGGGACTTCTACGGCTCGTACACCGAGGTGATCCGGGCCGGCGCGTTCGCCAAGACCCTCAGCGAAAACCCGGCGGTGCAGTTGCTGCTCAACCACCGCGGCCTGTCCATGGCGTACACCAAGGCCGGCACCCTGACGCTGTCCGAGGACTCCACCGGCCTGCACATGCGGGCTGAGGTGAACCCGGCCCGCGGCGACGTCGCCGACATGCTCACCGCCCTGGACGACGGCAACGTCGACGAGATGAGCTTCGCGTTCCGGGTGCCGGTCGGCAAGAGCATGTGGTCGCCGGACTACGACGAGCGGTCGATCGTCGAGGTCGACATGCACCGCGGCGACGTGTCCGTGGTGAACTTCGGCGCCAATGACGGCACCGCCGGGCTGGTCGGGATGCGTGCCCAGGACCTGGACCTGCTCGACGAGGACGCCGCCCGGGCGCTGTACGAGCGGCTGGGCCGCCGCCTGGCGCCGGCGGCGCCCCCTCAGACCCAGCGCCAGGACGACCTGGTGCTGTTCGAGGCCGAGCTCGCGCTGCTCGGCTGACCTTTCGCCTGCATCACCTGACGCGCCGGAGCCCTGCGCCGGAGCGCACATCTGTGTGCGCCACCACCGGGGCCACCACTCGACCAGACCCGCAGGCGCGACCCAACCCAACGCACGCAAGGAGGGGAACCCGATGCTGGAGTTCCTGCGCGCGCAGCTGGAGCAGCTGCGCCAGAAGCGGGCCGCGCTCAAGGCCGACCTGGAGGGCGTCGTCGACGCCGCCAAGCGGGCCTCGCGCGGCCTGACCGACGAGGAGAAGACCAAGCTGTCGGCGGGCACGGCCGAGCTGCGCAAGATGGACGACGACATCTCCGGCGCGGCCACCCAGATCCGCGAGCTGGAGGAGGCCGAGCAGCGGGAAGAGGCCGCGGCCAAGGCCCGCGCCGAGGGCGGCCAGGGCGGCCAGGACCGCCGCGGCGCCGGTGGCGCCCGGGTCACCTCGGAGCCGCTGACGTACGGGCGTCAGTCGTACCGGCACTCGTACTTCCTGGACCTGGCCCGCGACCAGCTGGGCCGCGGCGACGGCGACGGCGGTGTGCAGGAGGCCCGTGAGCGGCTGCGCCGGCACGCCAAGGAGCTGTCGGTGGAGATGCCGGCCCGGGAGGCCCGCCGGGAGGCGGCCGCCATGCGGGCGTTGGAGGGCATCGACGATCTCAAGCCCGAGCAGCGGGCCAGCGTGTTCGAGCGCGGCGGCCAGGTGGAGAAGCGGGTCAACCCGAACCGGACCGACGGTCAGGGCGGCTACTTCGTGCCGCCGCTGTGGCTGGTCGACCAGTACATCGACCTGCCCCGGTTCGGTCGGCAGGCGCTGAACCTGTGCCGGAACCTGCCGCTGCCGCCGGGCACCGACTCGATCAACCTGCCCAAGGTCAACACCGGCACCGCGACCGCGCCGCAGACCGCGGACGGCGCCGCGGTGCACAAGCAGGACATGACCGACACGTTCGTCAGCGCGCCGGTGCGCACGATCGCCGGCCAGCAGGACCTGGCCCTGCAGCTGCTGGACCAGTCGCCGATCGCGTTCGACGAGGTCATCTACGAGGACCTGATCGCCGACTACAACGCCCGGATCGACATCCAGGGCCTGGATGGGTCCGGCGCGGCCGGGCAGCACCTGGGCATCCTCAACGTGGGCGGTATCAACGCCATCACGTACACCGACGCCACCCCGACGTTCCCCGAGATGTACCCGACGTTCTCCCAGGGTGCGGCGAAGGTGTACGCGGGCCGGAAGCTGCCGGCCACGGCGGCGCTGGTGCTGCCGGGCATCTGGTACTGGGCGACCGCGGCGATGGGCACCGACCAGCGGCCGCTGATCGTGCCGCCGCAGTACGCGATGAACGCGTCCGGCACCCAGATGGGCGTCGCCGGCGGCGAGGGCCCGGCCGGTGTGCTGTCGATGGGCCTGCCGGCGTACCTGGACGGCAACCTGCCCACCAACAAGGGCGCGGGCACCAACGAGACCCGCACGATCATCGCCCGCTGGCAGGACCTGTTCCTGTTCGAGGGCGCGCTGCAGACCCGCGTGCTGGCCGAGGTGCTCTCCGGCAACCTCGAAGTCCGCTTCCAGGTCTACGCCTACTCGGCGTTCATGCCCAACCGGCGCCCGACCTCGATCTCGGTCGTGTCCGGCACCGGCATGATCCCGGACGCCAACTACGTGTAACCGGCTCCGGCCCGCACCCCACAGGTGCGG
>NZ_JAIBNX010000252.1:0-615 GCF_026130045.1 Micromonospora sp. CPCC 205371 | reverse complement strand
CGGTGGCGCCCGCCCGCGGCATCACCCCGGCCCCCTCCAGCTTGTACCCGCCCCCCGCCCCCCCCCCCGGGGGGCGGTCCGGACCCGTCCCCACCACCCCACCCCGTCCGCCGAACCTCACGAAGGGGTACACCGTCATGCATGACCTGATCGCGGAGCTGACCGGCTACCGCAACGAGCTGGCCTCCGCCAACCGCGACGGCAAGAAGGACCGCGCGGCCGCCGTGGCCGAGCAGATCGACCGGGTCACCGGCGACCTGGTCACCCGCGTCGACGAGCTGCTCGCCGACGCCGCCGAGTACGACGCCGCAGGGCAGGACATCCGCGCCGGGCAGGCCCGCGCCGCGGCCCGCCGGTTCGCGGCCGCGTTGCCGGCCGAGCAGCGCCCCGAATCGGTACGCGCGCTGTCCCCCACCCACCCCGGGGCGGCGCCGGGTGCCGACCACGCCGCCGACGCGACCCCGCGGGAGACCACGGGACCCAAGCGGCGCGGCCGACCGGACGCCTGACCCATGCCGACCGTCGCCCGCGGGTCGGACGCGGCGCTGGTCTTCCAGTTCGCCGCGGACATCACCGGCGCGCAGCTGACGATCGCGCCCGCCGCCGGCGGCCCGG
>NZ_JAIBNX010000251.1:888-11306 GCF_026130045.1 Micromonospora sp. CPCC 205371 | reverse complement strand
CCACCCCTACCCGCCCCACGAGGCGCCGCGCCAGGCCGCGTGGCCCCCAGCCCAGCTGGCCGGCGGCCTCGGCGACGGTCCCCCCGCGGGCCAGCGACCGCACCGCCACGCCCGTCGCCGGGTCGGGCAACAGCGGCCGGCACGCCGCCTCCAGCAGCGCCCTCTCCAGCTCGGCCCCCATCGCCGCGGCGAGCCGCCGGCCGGCCGGAAGGCGCCCGTCGTGCGTCAGCCGGCCGGCGACCGCGAGGTGCCGGTGCCGGGCCTCGGCGAGGCGGTCGCGTAGGCGGCTGCCGGGCCACAGGTCGTCGAGCGGCACCAGCTGGTCGCGCGCCGCCGAGGCGGGCGCGGCGAAGAACGGGTACGTGCCGCCGGGGCGGAACGCCACCCACGCGATCGCGCGCTGCTCGGCCGGGTCGATCAGGGACGGGCCGCCGTGCGCGCCTAGCAGCGCCGCGCCCGGCGCGCTCTGGGTGACACCACCATCGATCGGGTACTCGTGCAGCGCGTCAGCGTCGAGGTTGACGAGCAACTGGGCGGTGCCGGTGGGCAGGGACAGCTCCCGCGCGTGCGCGAACCGTCCCTCGAGGTAACCGATCGAGGAGACGAACGGCGCCAGCGCAGGCGAGACGCGATACATGCCGCCGCCAAGACTATCGGCAATCATGAGGGCATGCAGGTGGGCCGGGAGGAGCGCGCGGTGTGGACGCGCGTCGATGGCATCTGGGAGACCGGCATCGACCTGCTCAGCGCCCGCTTCGTCGGCCACCGGTACGCGCCGCACCTGCACGACGAGTACTCGATCGGCGTGTGCACGAGCGGCGCCGAGCGGATCGACTACCGCGGCACCAGCCACATCGCGGTGCCGGGCACGGTCGCGCTGCTCGAGCCCGGTGAGCCGCACACCGGCGAGGCGGCCGGCAGCGGTGGCTGGGCGTACGACGCGGCGTACGTGCCGCCGCAGTTGTTCGGTGCCGGCCCGCCGCACTTTCCCGAGCCGGTGGTCACCGACCCCGACGCCGCGCGCATGCTCGGCGCCGCCTACCGGGCGCTGATGCGCGGCGCTGACCCACTGGAGGGGGAGACGCGGCTGCTGCTCGCGCTCGACACGGTCGTCTGCCGGTACGCCGTTGGCGTCACCGCGGCCGAGCGCCGCTTCGGTGGCCGGCTCGTGGCGGCCGTCATGTCGAGCCTCGGCGACCGCATCGTGGCACCGCCGAGCCTCGGTGAGATCGCCGACGAGGTGGGCCTGTCCCGGTACCAGGTGGTCCGCGCCTTCCGGGAGGCGGTGGGGATGCCGCCGTACGCCTGGCTCGCCCAGCATCGCGTGCGGCGCGCCCGGGCGTTGTTGCTGGCCGGCCACCGGCCGGCCGACGTCGCCGGCCTGGTGGGCTTCGCCGACCAGGCGCACCTGACGCGGTGGTTCCGGCGGGTGGTGGGTGTGACGCCGGCGGTGTACCGCAACAGCGTTCAAGACACCGGGCGGGGCGGCCGGTGAACATATCCCCGTGACTCGACGGGGATGGTTGCTGTTCGTCGCGATGGGCCTCATCTGGGGCACGCCGTATCTCATGATCAAGATCGCGGTCGACGAGGTGTCGCCGCCGATGGTGGTGTTCGTCCGGTGTGTGGTCGGCGCGGTCGTCCTGCTGCCGGTGGTGGTACACCGGAAGCAGCTGGCGACGCTGCGCGGGCGCTGGTGGTGGCTGATCGCCTTCGCCGCCGCGGAGATCGTCGGCCCGTGGCTGCTGCTCTCGGACGCCGAGCGGACGCTGTCCAGCGGCACCACCGGCCTGCTCATCGCGACCGTGCCGATCATCGGCGTGCTGATCGCGTGGATCGCGGGGGACAGGCGGCGGGTGACGCCGGTGCGCTGGACGGGGCTGCTGCTCGGGTTCGGCGGCGTGGCGCTGCTGGCCGTGCCCACCGTGGAGAGCGGCGGCGCCTGGCCCGTCACCGAGATGCTGCTGGTGGCGATCGGGTACGCGGGCGCGCCGCTGATCGCCGACCGCGCTCTGCGCGACGTGCCCGGCCTCGTGGTGACCGCCACCTGCCTGGCCTTCGCGAGCCTGGTCTACGCCCCGGCGGCGGCCTGGACGTGGCCGGAGAGCATGCCGTCCGGGCGGGCACTGCTGGCCCTCGCCGGGCTGGCCACGGTCTGCACGGCCCTCGCGTTCGTGCTGTTCTTCGAGCTGATCAAGGAGGTCGGCGCGGCCCGCGCCACCGTGATCACGTACGTGAACCCGGCGGTCGCGGTCGCCCTCGGCGCGGTGGTGCTCGGCGAGCCGCTGACGCTGAGCGTGGGCGCGGCGTTCGCGCTGATCCTGGTCGGGTCGGTGCTGGCCACCCGGGGCGGGACGGTCAGCCCAACACCTCTGCCAGAAACTCCAGGTGACTCGCCCGCTGGTACGCCAGACCACCCTCATGACCGTTATACGGCCACACGTTGATGGCCTTCCGGCCGGCGTAGTGGTTGTAGGCGGCGTACACGGTGGACGGTGGGCACACGTCGTCCATGAGGGCGACGGAGAAGTTGGCCGGTGCGGTGGCGCGGGCGGCGAAGTTGACGCCGTCGAAGTACGAGAGCGTGTCGAAGACCGTGTCGACGTGGTCGCGGTGGGTCTTGAGGTACGTGACGATCTCCTGGTACGGGAACGCGTTGGTGATCTCGGTGGCCCGCCGGTAGTGGCACAGGAACGGCACGTCCGGCATCACTCCGGCCAGGCCATCGACGAGGCCGGACACCGCGAGCGTGATGCCGCCGCCCTGGCTGCCGCCGCCGATCGCGACGCGGTCCGGGTCGACGCGCTCGTGGCCGCGGGCGGCGTCGACGGCGCGCACCGCGTCGGTGAAGACCCGGCGGTAGTAGTAGTGCTGGGGGTCGGTGACGCCCCGGGTCATGAAGCCGGGCGTCTGGGGCCCGCCGCTGCCGTCGGGGTCGGGGGTGTCGCCGACGAGGTAGCCGCCGCTGCCCTGGCCGCGGGTGTCCATGACGAAGTGTGCGTATCCGGCCGCGCTGTAGTGCAGCCAGTCGTGCGGCAGCCCGCGCCCGCCGCCGTACCCGATGTACTCGACCACGCACGGCAACGGGCCCTCGGCGTGCCTCGGCAGCAGGAACCAGCCGCGCACCGGCTGCCCGGCGAAGCCCGCGAACGTGACGTCGAAGACGTCGACGGTCTTCAGCCGGGTGGGGTGCGGCTCGAACCGCGGCTCGGTGCCGGCCGCCCGCGCCTGCTCCACAGTAGACTTCCAGAACGCGTCGAAGTCGGCGGGCTCCACGCGATCCGGGCGGTACTCCTGAAGTTGCTCCAGTGGCCAGTCGACGAACATGCCCGCACGGTACGTCATGTTGACCATGGAAGGGAAGGGTGCGCGGTAGGGTGGGGGCGTGCCCGTCACGGCCGCTGAGACCTACACACCGATCGCCCGGTACGCCGGGCGCCTACACGCCGTCGCGGGCGGCGCGCACCACGTCGCCTCGCCGCTGGGCGCGTGGCTCCTGCTGGCCCTGTGCGGGGCGGCTGGTGGCTCGTCGAGCGACATCGACGACGCGCTCGGCGTCGACCGGGACGCCGCGCTCGCCTTCGCCGCCGACCTGCTGGGCACCCCCCACGACGCGGTCCTCCCAGCCGCCGCCGTCTGGACCCGCAGTGCCCGCGCCGACGCCCTCCTGCGCCGGCTGCCGGCCGCCGTCGAGACCGGTGACCTGCCGGGCCAGGACCGCCTCGACGCCTGGGCGCGCGAGCACACGCTCGGCCTGATCGATAGCTTCCCCTTGCAGGTGCCGCCGACCGCCGTCGTCGTGCTCGCGACCGCGCTCGCCACTAAGGTGTCGTGGGCCACGCCGTTCGACCTCGTGCCGGGCGCCACGCTGGGCGGCCCCTTCGGAGGGCGGGTCGTCGACGCGCTGCGCACCCCCGACGGGCAGGGTCACCGGCAGTTCGTCGCGTCGACGGGCGGCGCCGGCGACGTCATCGTGCACACCGCCCGGGCCCGCGAGGGCCTGTCGGTCACCTCGGTCGCCGCCGCGCCGGACGTGCCGGCCGCCGACGTGCTCGCGGCCGCGTACGAGGTGGCGGGCGGCGCGGCGGTCGCCGGTGGCACGGTCGTCAAGCGGTCGCTGTTCGATCTGCCGCTCGGCGAGGGGCCACTGTGGACGATCAGCGAACGGCACGCGCCGGTCACCGCCGCGAGCGGGCGCGAGGAGCGGTGCGCGGCGATACTGCCCGCCTGGGAGGCCAAGAGCGACCTCGACCTCGGCCACCCCGACCTCGGCTTCCCGGTGGGGGCGCGGGCCATCGCGGAGCTGCTGGGGCTGACCGAGTACGACTACGAGGCGCGGCAGTCGGCGATGGCTCGCTACACCCGGGTGGGCTTCGAGGCGGCGGCGGTGTCCGCGATGTTCACCACCACCGGGTTCTCGATGCCGCGCGAAGGTGTGGTCCGCACCGCCGAACTGCGGTTCGCCCACCCGTACGCCGTGGTGGCGGTCGCGTCGGGCGGTGGAGCGTGGGACGGCGTGCCGGTGTTCTCCGGATGGGTCGCGGAGCCTAGTCCCGCCAGTGGGCCGGGCGGCTGACCGACGGTGGGAGCCGCGTCGCGCGGTCGCCCCGGGCGGCGTTCGCCTGGGGCTGGGTGACGAAGAGGCTGTCGCGCAGGTCGGCGCCGCGCAGGTCCGCCGCGCGCAGGTCGGCCCCGATCAGGTCGGCGAGCCTGAGGTCCGCGCCGCGCAGGTCCGCGCCGATGAGGTACGCGCCGCGCAGGTTGGCGCCCCGGAGCTTGGCACCCCGCAACCGGGCCCCGATCAGGTCGGCGCGGGCGTTCTCCTTCTTGCGTGGCACACCGGCCCTGGCCACCTCGCTCACCTTGCGCAGCAGCGGGTCGGCTGTCTGCCAGTACACCTTGGGCGAGAGCGTGGCGAGGTCGGTGCTTCGCGTCGCGGCCTCGACCTGGTCGTAGGCCGCGGTCAGGTCCTTCTGGAGTGATGTCGCGGCGGGCAGCGAGCGCGCCTCGCGCAGGTACCAGAGCAGCTCGTGGAGCTCGCGCATGACAGCGAACGCCGCGAACATCGGCGCGGCGGTCTCGGGTGCCGCGCGCCAGCTCCGCCCGCCGAACGTCACCTGGGCCACCTTCTGCCCGGCGCCGAAGCAGTCGAAGACCACGCAGCCGGGGAAGCCTTTGTCGCGTAGGTCGCGGTGGATGCCGCAGCGGAAGTCGTCTTGAAGGTTGGGGCAGGCGTGCGCGGCCGGCTTGTCGATCGCGAAGTCGGCCGACCTGGTGAAGGCGGGCGCGACGCAGCACAGCCCGAAGCAGCGCTCGCAGTCCGCGCGGAGCTCGTCGGTCACGGGCGGATCTCCAGGCTTCATGGACGGATCTCCAGGCCTCACTAGCGGATCTCCAGGCCGATGTTCTGGGCGATCACCACCGCCTGCTCCGGCGTGATGACCGCGCCGCGCAGCTCGACGCCCACCGGGTCGAGCGTGGTGAGGTCGCTACCGCGCAGGTCGCAGCGGCTGAGGTCGGCGCCGCGCAGGTTGGCGCCGGAGAGGTCCGCGCCGGTGATGGTGGCACCGGCGCAGTTCGCGCCGCTGAGGTCCACCTCGCGCATGCGTACCCCGTCGAAGGTGACCCCGCGCAGGTCGGCACCCGCGAGCGAGGCGAACGACCAGTCGCCGCCGGTGACCCGCAGGGGGCGCAGCGGGGAGTCGTGGAACGTGCTGCCGGTCACCTTGCACCCGTCGAACTCGGCCTCGAAGAGGTTGCACCGGGTGAACACGCACCGCAGGAAGGCGGAGCCGGCGTGCCGCGAGGCGTTGAAGCGCACGTTGCCGAACGTGCACTCCTCGAAGACGACATTGCGGGTCTGCGCCTCGGTCAGGTCGACGTCGTTGAAGTGGCAGCGCCGGTAGACGCGCTCGGCGAACTCGTCCCCGTACCAGTCCTCGTGCGCGAACGACCCGTCCTCGACCAAGGTCTCCATCTGTAGGTCCTTGCCGTTGATCGTGAGTTTGATGAAAAAATGTTACGTTTAGGCCATGATGCGAGCTGTGTGCGCGGCCGCGGGCGCGGCCGTACTGATGGTAGTGGGTGTGATCGTGGCGCCCGCGGCGTCCGCCGCGACGGCGCTGACAGCCTCGAACTTCCGGCTGCGGGCGAGCGCGTACTCCAGTCTCATCGACGACCTGGACGCCGCCCTGCCGAACGTCAGCGTCCCCGCCGTGCTCGCGGACGCCAACCGGGAGGCCGCGGCGTGCACGCCCACGGTCACCAACCGGGTCGCGTCGTTCTGCTGGGACCCGGGCGACAGCGCCGTCACCTACTGGTACCCGCAGGGCATCACGACCAGCGCCGACGCGTTGGGCGCCGGCACGTACGAGGGTGCCACGGCGATCCTGGTGAGCTGGTACGACGACGGCACCGACGGGATCGAACGGGGCGTGCGAGTGTCCTTCGTGGACTACTCGACGCCGTCCGCGCCGGTCTACCGGCACGTGCTGCTCGTCGAGCCGTACACCCGAACCGACGGCAAGGTCTCGTTCCGGGCCGTCGACGTGCACGCGGGCGGCATCTTCTGGTACGGCCACTACCTGTACGTCGCGTCCACCAGCCAGGGCTTCCGCGTCTTCGACATGCGGCACATCTGGCAGACCAGCACGGCCAACGGCGCCGCGATCGGCCTACAGTCCGACGGCACCTACCAGGCGTTCGGGTACAAGTACGTGCTGCCGCAAGCGCTGACGTACACCCGATCCACCGCTGGCGGGTACACCAACCTGCGGTACTCGTTCGCGTCGCTCGACCGCACCAGCACCCCGGACAGCGTGATCGTCGGTGAGTGGGACGGTGGCGGAGCCGGCACCCGCCTCGTGCGCTTCCCGATCGACGCCGACACGCGGATGCTCGCCGCGTCCAGCGACGGGCTCGTTCGGGGCACGCAGGCGTACGACATGTCGATCGCCAGCATGCAGGGCGGCACGTCGATCAACGGCAAGTTCTACCTGTCCATCAGCAACACCGACACCGGCCGCGGCAAGGTGGCGACGTACACGCCCGGCGGGTCCGTGACGATGTACGACAACCACCTGCCCATCGGCCCGGAGGACGTGTCGTACTGGGCGGCTCGCGACCAGCTCTGGGGGCTGACCGAGTACCCGGACAGCCGGTCGATCTTCGCGATCCGCGCGTCTGCATACTGAGCTGTGCTCGAGGAACCCCTAGCGGGCAACGCCACGGCCGGCGTGGTACGCCTTGGTGACACCGTGCGCCGCCCCGCCGGTCCGTGGAGCGACGCCGTCGACGCCGTACTGTCGCACCTCGCGGCGGTCGGTTTCGACGGCGCGCCCCGGCCACTCGGGCGCGACGCGAAGGGCCGGCAGGTCCTGGAGTACGTGCCCGGCGAGGTGGGCGACGTCACCGGCACGTACTCGGAGGCCGAGCTGGCGTCGATCGGCCGGATGCTCGCCGACCTGCATCTCGCGCTGGCGTCCTTCCAGCCACCCGCGAACGCGGTGTGGAACGAGGTGATCCCGGTCCTCCCGTCGCTCCGGCCGCGGCAGATCTGCCACAACGACGTGGCACCGTGGAACCTCATCAGATCCGCGCGCGGCTGGGTGCTGATCGACTGGGACGCCGCCGCGCCCAGCGCCCGCCTGTGGGACGTCGCCTACGCGGCCCAGAGCATGGCGGGCCTGCGCGCCAACCGCCCGGTACCCGAGTCGGCGGCCCGCCTCCGTGCGTTCGTGAACGGTTACGGCCTCGACGAGGACGGGCGTGACGCGCTGCCCGCACTGCTGGGGCGGCGTGCCGGCGCCATGTGGGAGATGCTCCGCCAGGCCGCTGAGGAGCGGCGCCAGCCGTGGGCGCGGATCTGGGTGGAGGACGGCCCGTACTGGCGCTCGACCGCCGACTATCTGGACGCCAACGGCTCGGCCTGGCAGGCCGCCCTTCTCCCGTCAGAGTAGGCGGGCCGCCGAGTCCTGGTCGGGTATCGCGGCGCAGGCGATGGACCACGGCGTGTTGGAGATGTTGTTGGCGGTCTTCGTCGCCGTGACCCCGAACTTCGTCGATCCCGGGATGATTTGGAAGTTCCACGGCGCGTTGCCGAAGACGTACGTCGGATCGGCGTCGAGGAGCATCACCGAGTCCCAGTTCGCGCGGACCTCCACCCCGGTCCGGAAGTGCACCTCGACGCGCCAGCCGTCCGTCTTGGTGCCGGGGGTGGTGCTGAGGGTGAACTCGCCGTGGAAGCCGGCCGGCTGGCCGCCAACCGCCGGCCAGCTGCTGGTGACCTTGTAGGTCGCGGTGCAGGTCGGTGCCGCCTGCGCGGGCGCGGCGGCCACCGTTGTCGCGGTGAGCGTGCCCAGCGCCGACAGCAGCAGGGTGAGCGCCCGACGGTAGGTCGTGGTGTGCATCGGATCTCCCTTCGATGCCGTCGGATGGCGGCATCGTCAGGGTGCCAGCGGGCGTTCATCGAACCTGCACAGATCGGTTCATCGACCGCGCCCCGCGGCCGCGCACTGGCCGCGCCCCCGCGCGTTCGCGGTGGCGCGGTGGCGCGGCGCGGTCGAGCAGTGCGAGGCGCGCCGCGCCATCCTCGCGGGGTGGCGTGTTCCGCCGGGTAGCGGCGGACCGCGCCGCCGGTGCTGCTGTAGACCGCCGGCGCGCGCAGGCCGCTGGTCGCGACGCGGACGGTGCCGAACGTGCCGCGGACCCGGCCGGCCCGGATCAGCTGCACGGTGCGGCCGGTCGCCGGAACGTGGGCCGGGTCCAGCCGGATCTCCAGCGCGCTCTCGCGGGCCAGGGTGAGCGTGCCGCCGACCACGAGCGCCGGTCGGCCGTCGGCGCCGGCGGTCACCGCGAGGGTGCCGGCCCCGACGTGGACGTTGCCGCAGCCGAGCGCGTCCCGGGAGCCGGCGACCAGGGTGCCGGCCGCGACGGTGGTGCCGCCGGAGTACCGGTTGTCGCCCGACAGGGTCAGCGAGCCGCTGCCGCGCTGTGGTGGGCCCCCCGCGCCCGCGGATGCCGTTGCGCCAGGCGTCGCCCGCGTGGAAGCCGCCGAGTGCGGCGTCGAGGGTCACGTCGACCCCGGAGTCGAAGGCGCCGTAGCCGTCGGCGGCGGCGAACAGGTTCAGCCGGCCCCACAGCTCCGGGCCGTCCAGCAGCACGTACCCGGACGGCAGCGCCGTCGTGCGGAGCACCTCGCGGCGCTGGTCCGCCGAGAGGTACGGCTGGCGGGTCTCCAGGAGCACCTCGGCGCCCTTGGGCACGACCATCTTCGCCGGCCGGCCGGTGCGCGGCATGATGTACGTCAGCCGAGGCGTGACCTGGCGGGCGTTGGCGTCCCGGTCCGCGTACGGGTCGGTGTCCACGGTGGACGAGTGCGCGTACGCCCACAGGTCGGTGGTGCCGGTCTGGGCGGCGAAGTACTCCAGCGCCTGGGCGCGGGCGGCCACCTTGAGAGCGGCGTTCACGGGGTTCGACAGCGTCGCCGCGGCCAGCGCGGTACCGAGGATGCGGCCGCCGATGACGTCCAGCGGAGAGTGCATGCCGGCGACGATGCGGGTGTGCGCCTCGGCGGCGGCGTGGGCGAGCAGCTCCTGGAAGCGTTCCGGTACGGCGTACGCGTACGCCAGCCCGGCCAGGTACACGGCGTTGGTGTGGCCGCTGACGAAGCCCCCGTCGTCGACCGGGGACTTGCTGCGCTGGCGGAGCAGCTGCGGTACGACGATCACGTCGGACTCGTAGATCGGGTACCCCAGGCTGTCGAGGGCGCCGGTGTCGACGACCACGCTGTCGCTGTTCAGCCGCCAGGGCCGCGGGTACTGGTAGCCGTACTTGCTGGGGTTGCTCGACGTGAACGGCCCGCGTACCGCGTTGACGAGCTGCGCGACGAGGCCGAGTGCCGAGTCGGTGGCGCCGGAGCCGAGCGCGGAGCCGGGCGGGGCGTCCGCCGGCAGGGTGTCGCTGATCGTGGTCGGCGGCGTGCCGTCCGGGGCGCTGGTGATGCCGGTGACGGCCTTGGCGCCCGCCTTGTACAGGTCGGCGAGCGGTCCCAGTCCGGCGATCATGGAGTAGCTCTGGTGCTGCCGGTCGACGATGAACGCCTCCTTCGCCTGAGCCTCGGTGCGGGTGGCGGTGACGCGGGCGCAGTACCGGACGTTGGCGCGCAGGAGGTCCAGGTCGACGGGGATGCCGCTGTCCCAGGTGCTGCCGGTCTTCCACAGGCGCTGCATGCCGGTGAGGATGCGGACCGCGGCGTTGTTCTCGGCCGTGATGTTGGGCAGCTCGTTGGTGTGGTACGAGTCGACGAACGGCAGCGCCGCTGCGGACTCGGCGACGGCGGCGGCGAGCGAGTCGGCCCGTGCGGCCCAGCCGACCAGCGGGGCGGGGGGGGCGCCCGGCGCCGGGCCCGTGGGGGGCGC
>NZ_JAIBNX010000251.1:0-878 GCF_026130045.1 Micromonospora sp. CPCC 205371 | reverse complement strand
CCCGCGGCGCGGGCGGCGGCGGGGGACCGGCCCCGGCCGCCCAACCCGACCAGCGGGCCGGCGGCGATGCCGGCCGCGGCGCCGGTGGCGGCTCCGAGGGTCGTGCGCAGGAAGCGCCGACGATCGATCATGTTGTTCTCCCATCTCCGGGCACGAGACACTAGCGGAGCCGCGGCGAATTTGGAAAGACGTCCTTACAAACTGATGGATAAAACCGGACGAACCAGGGGACTGTCGCGAGTGGCGGGTGGAATGGCACACTTTCGCGGAGTGTGACGGGGGAGGCGACCCGGCCTGGGGCCGTGTTGCTGGCGCTCGCTTCGCTCGCGCGGGCCCGGGTGCCTACGAGGCGTCGTCTTCCCTCGTCGCTGCGCTCCTCAGTCCAGACGACGCCGGCCCCCGGGCCGCACAAGCGGGGTGACCTTCAGATGACGGGCGAGCCTGGGTCCCGGACGGCGCCGCTGCGCCCGAGCGACCCCGCGCGGCTAGGGCGCTACGAGCTGCTGGGACGGCTCGGCGAGGGTGGCATGGGCACCGTGTACCTCGCCCGGGGCGCCGACGGCAGGCTCGTGGCGCTCAAGGTGGTGCGCGCCGACGTGCTCGACGACGAGTTCCGGCGGCGGTTCCGCAGCGAGGTCAACCGGGCGCGGCAGGTGCCGCCGTTCTGCACCGCCGAGGTGCTCGACGCCGACCCGGACCACGAGCGCCCGTACCTCGTCGTCGAGTACGTCGACGCCCCCAACCTGTCGACCGTCGTCGAGGAGCGCGGCCCGCTCAGCCCGGCCAACCTGCACAGCTTCGCGATCGGGGTGGCCACCGCGCTGACCGCCATCCACGGCGCGGGCGTCATCCACCGCGACCTCAAGCCCAGCAACGTG
>NZ_JAIBNX010000250.1 GCF_026130045.1 Micromonospora sp. CPCC 205371 | reverse complement strand
ATGTGGCGAGCCGGCCGTGCCGGCTCGCCCTCTGCTGGAGGTGAGGCGTGACCCTGACGCAGACCAGCCGCCGCCTCGGCGCTGCTCTCCTGTCCGCGCTGGCCGTGCTCGCCACGGTCGCCGCCGTCCGAAGTGCTCCGTCCATTGTGGCCAGCGGGGCCGCCGCAGGCGGCGGTGGGAGCAACTGGGTCGCCGGTTGGGCGCCGAGCCCGGTGGCGGGCAGCGAGATCCCGTGGATGCCGGACTGCCCCGCCGGCAAGGGCCTCACCAACCAGACCGTCCGCAACGTGGCCTTCCTGTCCGCGGGCGGCAGCGCGGTCCGCGTCCGCGTGACCAACACCTTCGGGGCCACCGCGCTGCGGGTGGGCCGCGCGTCCGTCGCGGTCCAGGGCGCTGACGCGGCGGCGGTACCGGGAACCGTGCGCGAGCTGACCTTCGGCGGCAAGGCGAGCGTCACCGTCGCGGCGGGCGGGCGGGCCCTCAGTGATCCGGTTCAGCTGCCGGTGGCGGCACTGAGCACGCTGCTGGTCAGCGTCTACGTCCCCGAGGCCACCGGCCCGGTCACCAACCACCCGTTCACCGCCCAGGGCAACTTCCTCGCCGCGGGCGACCGCGCGCTGTCACCGACCGGCGAGGGCTACTCGTCGATACCGTGCTGGATGCTGGTCGACGGCATCGACGTGCGCGCCTCGTCGCGGGTCACCGGCACGGTCGTCACGCTCGGCGACTCCATCACCGATACGTCCGCGACCAGCGGCAACGCCAACAAGCGCTACCCGGACGCCCTCGCGCGGCGCCTCAACGCGCGCCGCGGCCCCACCCTCTCCGTCGCCAACGCCGGGCTCGGCGGCAACCGCCTGCTCGCCCCGCGCGACGGCGAGCCGTACTGGGGTGTACCGGCGCTCGCCCGCCTGGAGCGCGACGTGTTCGCCCAGACGGGCGTGCGGTCCGTGATCCTGTTCGAGGGCGTCAACGACATCGGATACAGCGCGGGCGCCGACGAGATGATCGCCGGGTACCAGCAGGTGATCGCGCAGACCAAGGCTCAGGGGCTGCGCATCTACGGCGCCACGATCACCCCGTTCGGCGGTTCGTTCATCGAGACGCCGGAGCGGTTGGCGACCTGGCGCGCGGTCAACCAGTGGATACGCACGAGCGGGGAGTTCGACGGCGTCTTCGACTTCGCCAAGGCGCTGGGCGCCCGCGGCAACCCGGAGGCGCTGGCGCCCGAGTACGACAGCGGCGATCACCTGCACCCGAACGACGCCGGCTGCCAGGCGATGGCCGACGCGGTCAACCTCGACGTGCTCCTGCGCCGCTAGGGCCTGAATCAAGGTGGGGGCCGGAGCGAGGCGGAGTCCAGGCGGCGCCTGGGCCCGCCGCAGCCCGGTCATCCACCTTGATTCAGGCCCTTGCCTGAAACGCTCGCCGGTACGCCGACGGCGACGTCCTCATTGTCTGTCCAAAGTGGTGCCGATACGTCACCGGGGTGTCGAACCCGACCGCCCGGGCGATCTCCTCGACGGGCGCCTGGGTGGTCTCCAGCAGCGCCAGGCTGGCCTGCACCCGCTGGCCCACCAGCCACCGGATCGGTGACGTGCCGGTGGCGCGGGCGAAGTGCCGCAGGTAGGTGCGCGGCGACATGTGCGCGCGCCGGGCCAGCGTCTCGACCGTGATCGCGGCGGTCAGGTTGGCGAGGGCCCACGCCATGCTGCCCGCCCCCGGGGCGCCGGGGGGATGGGCGCCGACCGGCGCCTCGACGAACTGTGCCTGCCCGCCGTCGCGGTGCGGCTGGATCACGAGCCGGCGGGCGACCGCGTTGGCGATGGAGGCGCCGTAGTCCCGCCGCACGACGTGCAGGCACAGGTCGAGGCCGGCCGCGCTGCCGGCGCTGGTCAGCACGTCGCCGCCGTCCACGTACAGCACGTCCGCGTCGACGTCGACGGCCGGGTAGCGCCGGCGCAGCCGCTCGGCGTACCGCCAGTGCGTGGTCGCCCGGCGCCCGTCGAGCAGACCGGCGGCGGCCAGCGCGAACGCCCCCGAGCAGATCGACATCACTCGGGCACCCCGCCCGTGCGCCTGTCGCAGCGCGTCGACGAGCGCCGGTGACGGGTCGGCTTTGACGTCGGGCACACCGGGCACGATGACGGTGCCGGCGGCGGCGAAGTCGTCGAGCCCGTGCGGCGTGTGCAGGCTGGCACCGCCGAGCACGCGCACCGGGCCGAGCCGCTCCGCGCACAGCACCAGGTCGTACCACGGCACGTCGAACTCCGGCCGGGGCAGGCCGAACACCTCGGTGACGATGCCGGTCTCGAAGACGGACATGCCCTCGTAAGCGAGCACGGAGACGGTGGGGCGGCTCATGGCGCGATATTAGCGGTAGGCGTCGTTCACGCCACTGGCCCCCGCTTTTGTGAGCCCCGATGATCGAGACATGTCCAACGTGCTTTCGGTTCCGGCCGCCCCACCCGCCGCCGCAGTCGCCCACTTCGCCGCCCGCCTGTCCTTCGAGACCGACGTCAGCGACGTCCACGCCGACCTGACCGCCGGGGTGGCCGGCGTCGTGGTGGTCGACTCCCGCGGCATCGAGGCCTGGCAGCAGGGCCACGTGCCCGGCGCGCTCCACCTGCCTACCCGCGAGGTCTCGGCCCGGGCCGGGAAGGAGATACCGGCCGGCGCGACCGTGGTCACGTACTGCTGGGGGCCGGGCTGCAACGGTGCGACCCGGGCGGCGCTGGAGTTCGCCCGCCTCGGTTACCCGGTCAAGGAGATGATCGGCGGGTTCGAGTACTGGTCCCGCGAGGGCCTGCCCGTCCAGACCGCCCTGGGCATCCAGAGCTCCGCCCCCGACCCGCTGACCGCCCCGATCGGCGCCCCCACCTGCGCCTGCTGACCGCGCCCACCGGAACGCGGGCCCTGTCCACAACAGACAGGGCCCGCGAGACCGGCTCAACTCAGCGCCACTGCACGGTGCTGTAGAGGGTGCCGACCGCGTTGCCGTAGTACGGCGAGAACATCCGCGTCGGATCCCAGGTGATCTTGTAGCTGCTGTTGCCGTTGACCCAGCCGTTCCAGCCGTCGAACCAGCCCAGCCACGGCCCGCCGCTGGCACCGCCGGTCATGTTGCACTTCATGCCGACGTCGGCGCCGCTGGCCCACGTACCGCCGAAGCAGTACTGGAGGGTCATGCCGTTGAAGGGCCATTCCGCCGGGTAGCCGAAGTTGTGCGCGTACCCGTTCTTCGAGTAGTTCCACGCCAGCCCCTGGCCGCCGGTGACGGTGGCGATCCGCTGGCCGCCCGGCTTGGGAGCCATGATCGCGGCACCGAAGTCGTAGCTGTAGTTGCCGCCGTCGATCCACTTGGTCCAGGACCACAGCTGCTCCGCGTACCACCACCCGTAGGCCGGGTCAGTGCCGTTCTGGTAATGCGGGTAGAAGATCCAGTTCTGATGCCACTTCTTGCTTGATCCTCCACCGTGGACGCAGTGTCCAGCGGTCCACACCAGACGGTTGCTGTCGGCGTCGACGACGGTGGCGGAGCACCACTTGTTCTTCTTCGCCGTGGCGTCGTAGTAGTAGACCCGGCCGATGGTGGTAGCCGGCTCGTCGCCCCGGTACGGCCACGGTTGCCCGAGATCGCCGAAGCCCGACACCGCCGAGGGATCCTCGTCCGGACGCGGGCCGGCCGGTGGCCCCGACCGCCGTACCGATCGTCCAGGCTCCCCGGCCGGCTCCTGCTCACCGCGGCCCGCCTCCTCCTCGGTCAGCGTCGGCAGCTCGACCTGCTCCGCGGCGGCCCGCCGCTCCTCGGTCCAGTACGCCGCCAGGGCCGCACCGTGATCCGTGCTCATCGCCCGCGCCTCCGCCGACAGCTCGGCAGCGCCCGCGCTCGGCCGCCCCGGATCCACCGCGGCCGCCGCCTGTCCCGACGCCACCGGGACCAGCGCGCCAGCCCCGACGACGAACGCCAGCAGCAGTCTGATCCTGTGTCTGCCTGCCATCTTGATTCCTTTCCCCCTATCGCCCGCGCCGCTCGGCCGGACCGGAACCACGATGCGGACACGGTGCCCGGAAACGTCTCGGCGGCGGCCGGAACTTCCGGCCAACTGCCGGTGTCGCCCGTCGGGCTGTCGGGAAAGCGATTTATCGCAAGGAACGACTGGCATCGCTGCCTACCGTTGCCGGGTGACGACGACGGGAGCGGGCGTGGCGCGGACACGCCCCGGCGCGCTTGGCGAGCTGCTGGTCCGCCACCGCACCGCGGCGGGTCTCGCCCAGCGGGAGCTCGCCGAGCGTTGCGGCCTGAGCGAGCGGGCCATCAGAGACCTGGAGCGCGGAGTCAGGACGCCGCGCACCCACTCGGTACGCGCGGTGGCGGCCGCGTTGGGGTTGACCGGAGACGACCTGCGCGCCTTCCTCGCCGCGGCCCGCCCGGTCACGGCGCTGGAAGCGCCACCGGTGCCGGCCGTACCGCCCCACGCCCCCGGAGACCTGATCGGCCGGGACCGCGACCTGCGGGCCCTGGCCGACCTCGCCACCGGTGCCCGGCACCGGCTCATCACGGTGACCGGGCCGGCTGGCGTGGGCAAGTCCCGGCTGGCCGCGGAACTGGCCGCCACGCTGGCCCCCCGGACCGGCCTCGCGGTGCGCACCCTGGATCTGTCGGCGGTGTGCGAGCCGGAACTCGTCGGCGAGCTGATCGCCGGGGCACTGGGCTGCGGCACCTCCGCGCTTCCGCCCGTGGAGCGGATCGCCGCCCACCTGCGCGACCAGCGACTCGTGCTGTTGCTGGACCGGTTCGAGCAGTTGGTCTCGGCCGCCCCGGTGGTGGCGACGCTGGTCCGGCGGTGCCCCAGGCTGACCGTCGTGGTGACGAGCCAGCGGCCCCTGCGGATACGCGACGAACGCATAGTGGCCCTGCGACCGCTGGACCCCGATGCCGCCGCCGCCCTCTTCGCTCGACGCGCCACCGCCGTCCGCCCCGAGTTCAGTCTCGGCGACGACACCGCCGAGGCGGTGGCTGGCATCTGCCAGCGGGTCGGCTACCTGCCCCTGGCCATCGAGTTGGCGGCGGCCCGGGTGCGGCTGCTTCATCCCGTGGAACTCGCCGCCCGGCTGGACTCCCGCCTGCAGGTCCTCACGGACGGGGCTCGCGACCTCCCACCCCGCCACCGTTCGCTGCGCGCCGCGATCGAGGCGAGCCTGGAGGTGGTGGCGGCACCGGCACGCACGCTGTTTCGCTGGCTGGGCGCGTTCGCTGGTGGTGCCGCTCTCGACGCCGCCGAGGCAACGACCGCCGCGATGGGGCGGGACCGCGAGTGGCTGCTGGCCGCGCTCACCGAACTGGTCGACATCAACCTGGTCCGCCCGGTCGACGGCGGCGGCACCACTCGGTACACGCTCCCCGACGCGGTGGCCGAGCTGGCAGCGGGCCAGCTGGCGGACGGCCGGGACCGGATGCCCGTCATGAGCGCGGTCACCGCGCACTTCCTGGACCGGCTGCGCCGCGCCACCGGCGGGTCCGGCCCGCCGGTGCCGGACCGTGACGCCGCCAACGTCCGCGCCGCGATCGCCTGGGCCCTGGCGCACGCACCCGGCCTGATCGATCCGGGCGCCATACACGCGATTCACCGCTTCTACGAGGCGACTGGCCGGCTAGTGGAGGGGCGCGACCTGCTGTGTCGGGTGGCGGCGGCCGGCATGGCCGCGGGCTGGGTCAGGGCCGGACAGCTATCGGTGCTGCGCGGTGACCTCGACGACGCCGAAGAGCTGGGCACCCGGGGGCTGGACGCGGCCGCCGATCCGGAACTGCGGGCCGCCGCGCTGAGCCTGCTGGCACACACGGCGGTGGAGCGGGGCGAGCCGCGAGTGGCGCGGGCGCGGATGCGGGCCGCGCTGGTGCAGGCTCGCCGCGCCGGCGACGTCGGCCTGATCGGCCGCATCCTGAACAACCTGTCGTCCATCTCGGTCGAGCTGGGCCGGCCGCGCGACGCGCGGCGACAGCTGCGGGCCGCCCTGGAAGCCAAGTGCCGCGCCGGCGCCGGTCCCCTCGAACGTGGCCGCACACTGTTCAACCTGGCCGAGGTCGCCCTTGAGATGGGCGACACCGCGGACGCGGTGGAGCAGGGCGGAAAGGCGGCCGAGCTGCTGCTCGCCGCCGGCTACAACCGGCTCGCGGCGGTGGCCGAGACGACCCGCGGGCTAGCGCTGCTGCGCGGCGGGGCCGCTCCCTCCGCCGCCCTGGCCGCGATGGACCGGGCCGCCGCGCTGCTCGACACCGGCGACGACCGCCGCACCGCGGCCGTCGTCGACCTGCGGCGAAGCGTCGCCCAGCACGCCGCCGGCGACCTGGCCGCCGCCCGCGACGCCACCCGCCGTGGCCTGCGCGAGGCGCTGCGGCACGACAACCGGGACCGCGACGAGCTCGCCGACGCCCTTCAGAGCCATGCGTGGTACCTCGTGCGGCGAGACCCGGAAGCGGCCGCGGCACTGATCGGCGCCGGCCAGAAGGTACGTCGCCGTCCGGTACCGGCGGCGCTCACGCCGCTGATCGACCAGACCATCGCGGCCGCGAAATCGGCGCTCGGCGGCCGGCGGTTCACCGCGGCGCACGGTCGAGGAACGGACGCGGGCGACCTCGAAGCGTTGTGCGACCGGATCGCGGTGCCGCCCGCCTAGGCCTTGTGGTGAGAAGCGTCACGAGCACCCATGATCGACTCGCAGGCACCCTGAGCTGCCTCTTTATGCTGGGGCCAAGGGGGTACGCGGAATGGGGTTCAGACGGTGACCGGTCCAGCCACCCGGACGTGGGAGGGCTTGACCATCCCCGCGCCGGGAAGCTACGTGCTCGATCCCGCCCACAAGCGGATCGGCTTCCTGGCGCGGCACATGATGGTCAGCCCGGTCCGGGGCGAGTTCACGGCGGCGACCGCGTGGATCGACGTGGCGGACGACCCGCTGGCGTCGTCGGTGAGCGCGACGATCGAAACGGCGAGCATCGACACCGGAAACGCCGATCGGGACGCGCACCTGAGCAGCGCGGACTTCCTCGACGTCGCCACGTACCCGACGCTGGAATACCGCAGCACCGGGGTCAAGCGGTACGAGACCGAAGATCCGATCTTCTTCTGGGCCCGCCTGAAGGCACATAAGCAGGGCCTGCGAACCGGTGGCGACCCGTCGCCGCAACGCTCGGCGGGCCGGTTCGTGCTCGCTGGCGAGCTGACCGTCAAGGCGGTCACCAGGCCGGTCGACCTGCAAGTGGAGTTCGGCGGCGCCCGCCGCGACCCGTACGGGCAGGAGATCTTCGGCTTCAGCGCCACCGCGGAGATCAACCGCGAGGACTACGGGCTGCTCTGGAACGTCGCTCTGGAGAGCGGCGGCGTGCTCGTGGGCAAGGCGGTCCGGATCGAGATCGCGGGCGAGGCGATCCGCCAACCCGGCCCGTAGTCGCCGCGCGGGGCTCAGGCGAGAGCGTGGTCGTGGCGGTCGCGGGCGGCGCGGATGTCGTCGCGGTGTGTGTTCGCCCACTCCTCAAGGGCCGTCAGGATGTCGAGCAGGGTGCGGCCGAGGTCGGTCAGCTCGTACTCCACGCGGGGCGGCACGTCGGCGTACACGGTGCGGTTGACGAGCCCATCGCGCACCAGCGCGCGCAGCGTGAGTGTGAGCATGCGCTGGCTGATGCCTTCGATCCCGCGATGCAGCTCACTGAACCGGTGGGTGCGCCGCCCCAGCAGCACGATGATCAGGACACTCCACTTGTCACCGATCCGGTCGAGCACCTCGCGGACCGGGCAGTCGGTGAGGGGTACACCGGTGTGCGTAGCGGACATGGAAGTGCCTCCTTACAGTTCCCTCCATGCTGACGCATGATGGTGTTACGCACAAGAAGTAACCAAGGGGAGCCGATGAGCGTCACCGCACCGCCAGCGAAGGTCGATCCACCGGTCGAGATCGAGCAGCCGGCACCGGCGACCGCGCCGGCCGGCCTGATCGTGCTGGACACCGAGGACGCGCCCGCGTGCGCGGACGGAAACTGCTGGTAGGGAGATCTCAGTGCTCATCGAAGTCTGGTCCGACGTCGTATGCCCCTGGTGCTACATCGGCAAGCGGCGCCTGGAAAAGGCGCTCGCCGAGTTCCCGCACGCCGCCGACGTCGAGGTGGTCTGGCGCAGCTTCCAGCTCGACCCCTCGTACGCGAAGGGTCAGGTCACGCCGGTGTACGAGTACCTGGCGAACAAGTTCGGCGGCTCGCCGCGGCAGGCGAAGGGCATGACCGAGCAGGTCACGGCGGGCGCCGCCGGCGAAGGGCTGGCGTTCGGCTTCGGCCGCGCGCACGTGGTCAACACGTACGACGCGCATCGGGTCACGCACCTGGCGAAGGCGCACGGGCTCGGCCCGGAGGCGCACGAGCGCTTCCTGCACGCGCACTTCGCCGAGGGTGCCACGCTCAACGACCCCGACACGCTGGCCCGCCTGGCCGTCGAGGTGGGTGTGCCCGAGGCCGAGGTGCGTCGAGTGCTGGCCAGCGACGAGTACAGCGGCGATGTCGATGCCGACATCCGCGACGCACGCACGCTGGGCGCGTCCGGCGTGCCCTTCTTCGTGCTGGACCGCGCGTTCGGCATCTCCGGCGCGCAGCCCGTCGAGACGTTCCTCACCGCGCTCCAGCGCGCTTACGACCACGCGGCGGCGTCGCCGGCCCGGTAACTAGCGGGTGGCGTGTGCTCGCAGGACAGACAGGGCCTGGTCGGCGTGGTCGTTCATGCTGACCTCGCTGTGGATGACCTCGAGCACACGCCGGTCCGTGTCGATCACGAACGTCATCCGCTTCGTGCTGAGCGGCCCTAGAGGCAGCTTGCGTTTCACGCCCAACTGCTCGGCCACCTTGCCGTCAGGGTCCGACAGCAGCGGGTAGTCGAAACCGTGCATCTCGGAGAACTGCCGCTGCTTCTCCACGCTGTCTCGGCTGATGCCGACCCGCTGCGCGCCCACCTCGGCGAACTCGGAAGCCAGGTCACGGAAGTGGCAGCTCTCCGCCGTGCAACCGCGGGTCATCGCGGCCGGGTAGAAGAACAGCACGACCGGGCCGCTGGCGAGGAACTCGCTGAGCCGCCGCGCGGCGCCGGTCTCGTCGAGCAGTTCGAAGTCGGCGACCTCGTCGCCTTTACCAACCCCAGATCCCATGGCGGCAAGCGTACGTCGGGACACTCTTGACCTTCGGGCTGAGTATCATAGATTCTGATCACTGCGGGTCGGGCATCTTCTCAGTCACAAGGGAGTCCCTGCATGTCCGCACCTCGCAAGTCGGGGCCGCGCAGCCACCGGCTGGCGGCTCGGCTCGACCGTCACGGCCGCACGATGATCGGCCTCACGGTGACCTGCCTGGTGCTCACCGCCGCGACGCTGGTCGCATCGGCGCTCGACCTCATCGGGCCGGGCAAGGGTGCGGGCGCGAAGGCCAGCACACCGGTGCTCCCCTACCGCGATCCCAGTAAGCCGGTCCCGCTGCGCGTCGACGACCTGCTGGCCCGCATGGGGCCGGAAGACAAGCTCGGGCAGCTCATCCAGGTCGACCGGGCCGCACTGACCACACCCGACGACGTGGCCACGTACCGGATCGGCTCGATCGCCTCAGGCCCGGACTCCCTGCCCGCGGACCCGAGCGCCACCGGCTGGGCCGACATGTACGACGGCATCCAGCGCACCGCCCTGACCACCGCCCTGTCGATCCCCGTGATCTACGGCACAGCGGCGGTGCACGGGCACAACAACGTGCGCGGCGCCACCGTCTTCCCGCACAACATCGGGCTCGGCGCGACCCGCGACCCGGAGCTGGTGCGGCGGGTCGGCCGGGCGACCGCCGAAGAGTTGGCCGGCACCGGAGTCGACTGGACGTTCTCACCCTGCCTGTGCGTGGCCCGCGACGACCGCTCCGGCCGCACCTACGAGTCGTTCGGTGAGCAGCCCGAGATCCCGGCCGCGATGACGTCGATCGTGCAGGGCCTTCAGGGCCCCGCGCTCAGCGATCCGGCCGCGGTGCTCGCCACCGCCAAATACCTGGGCGACGGCGCGGGCAGCTCCGAGGCCGAGCTGCGCGGCATCCACCTGCCGCCGTTCCAGGCCGCCATCTCGGCCGGCGCCGGCTCGGTACAGGTATCGCTGGCCGGCTGGAACCCGCAGCGTGCGCAGCTCGTCAACGGCGTCCTCAAGGGTGAAATGAAGTTCACCGGATTCGTGCTCGCCGACGGCGCCGGACTAGACAAGCTCGACGGTGCGCCCGGCGTCACGGGCGCCGACATCACCGCCGCCTACAACGCCGGCATCGACATGATCGCACCGCCGGGCGACTTCCGGCAGTTCGTCGCGATGCTGCGCGCCGAGGTCGACGGTGGACGGATCACCTGGCAGCGGATCGACGACGCGAACCGGCGCATCCTCACCAAGAAGTTCGAGCTCGGCCTGTTCGAGCGGCCACTCAGCGACCGCGGGCTCACCACCAACGTCGGCAGCACCGCGCACCGCGACGTGGCCCGCGAGGCGGTGCGCAAGTCGCAGGTGGTGCTGAAGAACGACGGCAAGACGCTGCCGCTGGCCAAGCGCGGCGGCAAGATCTTCGTCGCCGGCGGGAGCGCCGACGACGTCGGCATCCAGTCCGGCGGCTGGACCATGTCGTCGCAGGGCGCCAGCGGGCCCATCACGCAGGGCACGACGATCCTTCAGGGCATCCGCGACACGGTCGGCAGCGGCGCGACCATCACGTACAACCGGGACGGCACCGGCATCAACCGTGCCTACCGCGCGGCCATCGCGGTGGTCGGCGAGAAGCCGTACGCCGGCAGCAAGGGCGACCGCAAGGGCGCGCTGGCGCTCGACAAGGACGACCTGCGCACGCTCGACCGGCTGCGGGCCTCGGGCGTACCCACGGTCGTGGTCCTGGTCTCCGGCCGCCCGCTCGACGTCGCGAGCCGGCTCAAAGACTGGGACGCGCTGGTCGCCGCCTGGCTGCCCGGCACCGAGGGGCAAGGCGTCGCCGACGTACTGTTCGGCGACTACGCGCCGACCGGCAAGCTGCCGATGACGTGGATGCGCAGTTCGTCACAGCAGCCCATCAACGCCGGCGACGGCAAGCCGGCCCTGTTCGCGTACGGCTTCGGCCTGACCTTCCCGGCGGCCCCGGCCGCGACACCGACCCCCACGCCGTCCGCCTCCCGGCCCCGGCCGGCCTCCCCCACGCCCACACCCACGCGCCCGCGCACACCGGCGCCACCCCGCACCACCGCGCCCTCACCGACGCCCCAGCCCAACCCGACCACCGCCCCACCCCCCACCGAGCCCCCCGCCGCCCCCGCATAACGCCCC
>NZ_JAIBNX010000025.1:46981-58861 GCF_026130045.1 Micromonospora sp. CPCC 205371 | reverse complement strand
GCACGGGGGAGGACCAAAAGGCGCATGACCGGCGCCCGCGGAGCGAGCGCCAACAGATACAGTGCTCACCTCACACCTCCGACAGCTTGGCGTAGCGGACGACGGCGACGAACGCGGGCGCGCCGAGCACACCCAGGACCACGCCGACCTGCAGCTCGTCGGGGGCTCCGACGACCCGGCCGAGCACGTCGGCCAGCAGCAGGACGATGGGGGCCAGCAGCATCGAGTACGGGATGATCCACCGGTAGTCGGGACCGCAGATGAACCGCGCCAGATGTGGCACGACGAGCCCGATGAAGACGATCGGGCCGCAGGCGGCGGTGGCGGCGCCGGCGAGGACCGCGACCACCGCGAACGCGGCCGCCCGGGTGCGGGTGACGTGCTGGCCGAGGCCGCGCGCGACGTCCTCGCCGAGGGCGAGGCCGTTGAGGGCGCGCCCGAACCCCAGCGACGCGACGAGGCCGACCAGCAGGAACGGCGCGACGCCGGTCAGGATCGGCGCGTACCGGCCGGCGAGCGAGCCGACCTGCCAGAAGCGCAGCTCGTTGAGGGCGTCCACATTGGTCATCACGATGCCGCTGGTGACCGAGGTGAGCCCGGCGGTGACGGCGGCGCCGGCGAGGGCGAGCTTGACGGGCGTGGCGCCCTCGCGGCCCAGGGAGGCGATCGAGTACACGAGCAGGAGCGCGCCGATCGCGCCGGCGAACGCGAACCACACGTAGATCCCCACGCCGCGGATGCCGAGCACCGTGATGGCGAAGACGACGAACGCCGCGGCGCCGGCGTTGATGCCCATGATCCCGGCGTCGGCGAGGGGGTTGCGGGTGACGCCCTGCAGGATGGCTCCGGCGACACCGAGGGCCGCGCCGACGACGATGCCGAGCAGGGTGCGCGGGACGCGCAGCTCCAGTGTGACGGTGCTGTTGGTCGAGCCGTCGTTGCTGAGGCTGCCCAGGGCGTGCAGCACGTCCGACAGGCTGATCGACCGGGAGCCCATCGTCACGCTGAGGAACGCGACGACGGCCAGGACCACGCAGAGTGCGGCGAGCCCCGGCCCGAGGGCGGAGGCTACGCGGACGGCAGGGCCGCGGCGGCGGGGGGCGACCCCGGGCCGGAGGGGGGGGCCCCGCCGGGACCCGCGGGCCGGGTTTCGCGTCGCGTACCGGCTAGTCGCCGACATTCGGGTCCGCGGCCTTGACCGCCGTCGTCAGCTTGTCCAGCTCGGTGGCGAAGTCGCCGTACGTGTGCAGCCAGTACGCCGGCCACGACACGACCGCACCGGCCTTCGCCGCCTTGATCTTGAACCAGGTCGGCTGCTTCTTGCCCCATTCCGCGTTGGAGGTGGGGGTGAACGACCGGCCGTCGAACAGGATCAGGTCGGGCTGGTACTTGTCGGCGTTCTCCCAGCTGAGGTTCTCCCAGTACGGGAAGCCGGGGTCGGGCTTGTCCGGGTTGATCACCTTGAGGCCGAAGCTCTGCAGGTCCAGCAGCTCCGGCGCGTACTCGGGGTTGGCGAAGTACAGCTTGTCGTCGCTGGGCGACACCGCCCCGACGGTCAGGCCGGGCTTCTCGGCCACCGCGGCCTTGAACGCGGTCACCGCCTCCTCGAAGCGCTTCTTGTTCGCGGCGATCTGCGGGTCGTCGACCTTGGCGCCCAGGCTCTTGGCGAGGTCCTCGTACCCGTCGGCCAGCTGGACGATCGACTTGCCCTGTGAGACACCGACGACCGGGGCGAGCTCGGCGATCTTCTTGCTCTTCTCGTCGACGCCCTCCTCCATCCCGCTGTGCGCCTTCTCGGCGGGCCACCAGTCGCCGACGATGAGGTCGGGCCGCAGCGCCGCGGCCTTCTCGACGTCGATCTTGCCCCACTCCTCGCCGAGGATCTCGATGCCGGTGAGGTCGAGATTCTTCAGGTTGGGGTCGGTCTTGACCGACTCGTCGGAGTAGATGCCGATAGGCTTGATGCCGAACGACATCAGCGCGGCGGCCTCGCCCGCGTGGGCGATGATCCGCGTGGGGGTCTTGTCAGCCTTGACGACCTGGCCCGAACCGTCGGTGAAGGACCAGGGCCCGGCGTCGGCGGCGGGCGTATCGCTGGCGGTGGAGTCGTTGCCACAGCCGGTAAGGACGGCGCTCAGCGCCGCCACGGCCAGAACCGGACGCCATGCGCGCATGGTGGAGTTTCCGTTCTCGTGATGGGGTGTACCTCGCAGCAGTTAGGTTAGGCTAACCACCCCAGAGCGTTTTGGCCAGTCCATGATCGGTCCGCCCGAAACTGTGACCGAAAGACTGCCCGGCTGGCTCGGGTCGGATGGCGCCTGACGCGGAATCCTCGACGCATGCCAGGCGGCCCGATCGGCCAGCGGCCCGGTCAGCGATGGGACGACCACGCGACCGCGTCCAGCACTCCGCCCTCGCCCGCGCTCCCCGCTACCGCGCTGGCGGCCGGCGGAAACGCGGCCACGGCGCGCCTGCTGAGCACTCCCGAGGCGACCGGGGCGTCGCCAGACCTGCTGGCAGACCTGCTGACCCGCGCCGGAAACACGCAGGCCCACGGCCTGATGGTGTATCGCTCCGGCGATGGGGATGGCGCTTCGGCCCGCACCGAGAAATCCGATCCGAACCAGACGGTGCCGTTCGCGGTCCACTTCGACCGGCCGCTGACCGGCGAGGAGTTCATCGCCGTGGCGAACGCCCAACTGAAGGTCGACCCGGCGACCGTCACGTGGCAGAACGTCAAGGACCGGTACGACCCCGCGAACAGTCCCGTCACGGTTCAGGTTTCGGTGGACATCATCCGGCGTGCCCGATCGACGGCCACCGCCGCCGAGGTCGGCATGGACGTCGACGCGTCGGGCGGCATGAGCGGCGCCGCCGAACGGGCCGGCCTGCTGCTGGCCATGCCGGAGGGCGCCGAGAAGCAGAGCCTCTACACGGAGATCGACCGGCGCTACTGGCAGGCGACCGGCATCCCTGACGGTCACAAGATAATCAGCCGCGACACCGAGCCCGGCAAGGCGGCCCTGTGGGACCAGATCCGCGACGAGGTGCTCGCCCAGCGCTCGTTCGTGGGAAACCTGCCGCCCAAGGCCCGAATCCTCATGCACGAGGCCGCCCGCGGCCTCCCGTTGGGCCCGCGCGACTACGAACAGGTCGTACGGGTCGCCAACAAGATCGAGAAGATGAGCGTCGAGGATCTGGAGAACTACCTGCGCGAGGTCTCCACGACGACCGACCTGACCGCTTTCGAACGCGCCGTCGACACCTTCCTGGCCAGCAAGGAGGCGGCCAAAGGCCAGATCGACGAACTGCTGAGCAAGGCCGCCGAAGACGGTTGGGACGTCGACACCGAGGCCGCCAAGCTCGACGCGAAGGCGATGTTCTACCTGTCGCTGGCCGACCGCATCAAGCTCATCGGGCAGCTCGCCGGCGGATACGTCGTGGGCGACGAGGACGAGCAGACCATCGTCCGCCTGCTGACCAGCACGCCCTCCGGCGACCTGGCCGCCCTGCTGGAGCACCTGAAGTCGAGCGAGTCGGCACTGCTGAAGAAGCTCGAGAGCGCGATCGACGGCGAGGAGAACAAGCAGTACTACGCCGCGCTGCGCAACGTGCTGTTTCGCTCGATGGAGCCCGAGCAGGCGCAGCAGAAGATGGCCAGCGCGAAGATCCTGCCGTGGGCGGACCCCGGCATCATCAAGGCCACCTACAACGTCCGCTTCCACTACGAGACCGTCGAATACACCGAGGAGGGGAAGGTCCGGGTCGTCTTCTGGACCAACTTCCTGGGCATGGGCCTGAAGAACCAGGAGCAGATCTTCGAGCCCGACGAGATCATCGGCCTGCACTTCTTCCTCGACGAGGACTTCGCCGACGCGTCCAAGGGCGAGACGATCTACATGCCGGCGGCGAACCTGATCGCGTTCAAGAACAAGCAGTTCAGCCGCGAGCTCGGCCTCGCCGTCGACGTCGGTCTGCTGTTCGCCGGCGGCGCCGGCCTGCTGGCGAAGGGCACCCGGCTCACCAAGGCGATCGCCGTACTTGACACCGCGCTCGCCGTCGCCGACATCACCATCAACTCGTACCGTGCCGAGATCGCCGAAACCGACGGCGGCAAGAGCTTCCTGCGCGCTTGGGACACGGTGAACACGCTGATCGCGGTGTACGGGCTGGGCCGGATCGTGCTGCGGTTGCCGGAGGTGTTCCGCAACCTGCGCAAGGCGTACCAGGAGTTCCGGGCGTCCTCCAACGACATCCCCGCCAAGGACGTCGACAAGATCGACAACGAGGTCGGCAAGCTGCTCGACGAAGCGGACAACGCCGCCGTCGAGGGCGACCTGGACAAGCTGCGCGGGCGCTTCCCCGAGGAGCAGCTCCAGGCGTTCGAGGCGCAGCTGGACAAGGCCGCCGGCATCAGCGACGCCAGCCGCCGCCAGGCCGCGATCGCGACCGTCGAAAGCCAGGTGGAAGCGCAGCAGGCCAACGCCGCGCGCATCGCCGAACTCCAGGCCGCCAACCCCACCGCGACCAGGAAGGAGATCGCCGATCTCGCCGCACCGGGGCTGCGGGTACCGAGCGTGCCGATGGGCATGGACGCCGACGAGTTCCAGCGCGCGCAGGACCTCATCCGGCGGTACCTGACCGACAACGGACTCGCCGGCACCGAGGGGTTCGCCACGGGCAGCCGCGTCACCGGAGTGACGATGAACCCGAAGAAAGCCGCCACCTTCGGCAAGCCCGGCACCGACTTCGGCGGCAAGGATCTCGACATCACGCTGATCACGCCACGGGCGATGACGCGCTCCGAGATCCGCAAGCTCGAAGAGCTGTACAGCAAGGAGTTCAAGCATCCGCTGGGTATCCGCAACGTCTTCGACCGCAGGGAGCTCGACCACATCCCCGTCTACGGCAAGATTGACCTGGACCTGAAGTGACAACCGGAGCCGCCGTGAAGATCTACACCGAGTTCGTCGTCCTGCACGCCAACGTGCCGATGCCGGATGAGGAGACGTTCTGCCCCTCGTTCTGGAAGGTCGACGACTTCGACGCCGACGGCGACTACTACGCGCGCGACATCGGCGGGCGGTGGTCCAGCCTCAAGCTGGCCAAGCGATCGCCGGACGGGCCGGACAGCGTCCTGACCGTGGGCGTGCTGCGGGAGGAGCGCCCCTACGACCCGGGCCTACAGGAGATCCTCGACCTGCAGCGCTTCCTGGATTTCCACCGGGCCGGGCGCTACCACGCGCCAGCACTGTCCGACCTGGACAGCCGAGCGGTCACGTCGCTGGCGATCGAGACGGCCGATCTGGCCGACTACCGGGAGTTCCTGGAGACGGTACGCGCCTACCTGGCGCACGCCGGCGGCGTGGTCGTGAGCCCGTGGGAGCTCGACGAGGACGAGTTCGCCGCCGAATTCCTCACCGCCACCGGCCTCGACGGCCAGTAGCCGGCGGAGCGCGGGGGCGGGTGGGCTAGTCGAGCCAGTGGGCGGTGTCGCCGGCGCGGATGGTGCCGGGAGTCTCGACCGCCGCGTACACGCCAAGGTTGTTGCCCAGCTCGCGGGCGACGTGGCGCAGCACCGCCCGGTCGTGCGGCACCGTCGTGGTCTCCTTGGTGATCATCACGCAGCGCTCGCACGGCATGGTGAACCGCAGCCGCAGCCCGCCGATCGCCAGCCGCCGACCGACCCAGCCATGCTCGGGATATCCGGTCGCGCCGTCGTCGACCGCGCCGCCGAGCAGCAGGTTCGGCCGGAAGCGGGTGATGTCGACCGCGCTGTCGGGCAGTGCCGCGGCGATGCTGCGCAGCGCCGTCGTGGTCATCACGTGCAGCGCGCCCTCGGCCCAGTGCGTCTGGTGCGCGTCGAGCGTGACCTTGGCCTCGACGGCCTCGCTGAGCAGGCTGTCGGCGTCGGGCGCGTCGGAGCGGACCCGCCGGCCGTCCGGCAGGTGCAGCTCGACGACACCGGGCTCGACGGTGACGGCCCGCACGCGCATGAGGCCCGGAACGTCGCCGGCCCAGGTGAACTCGTCGCGGTCGTCGCGCACGGCCATGCCCCGGTCGCCCTCGACGCCCATCATGCCGACCGCGACGGCGTCGAGCCGCTCGCCGCCGATGGACTTCACCGGGTACCGCCAGAGCTGCTCAAGGTGCATCTCGCGATGGTATCCGCCGAGCGCGCCCCATAGGGTCCGCGTCGACGCGTGACGCCCCTACCCGCCCACACTCTCGTATCGACACAATTCAATGCGCCACCACCCAAGGACGCCCAAAAACAGCGCGGCACTGATGGCCGGCGACGCGACGATCAGGACAGGATCTCGATGTACCCGTCGGTGCCGTGCACGCGGATTCGCTGCCCATCTCGGATCAGCCGAGTCGCGTCCACCACACCAACGACCGCTGGCAAGCCGTACTCCCGGGCTATCACCGCGCCGTGCGTCATCAGGCCGCCCACCTCCGTCACCAGGCCCGTGATCGCGACGAACAGGGGTGACCAGCTGGGGTCCGTATAGGCCGTGACCAGGATGTCGCCCGCCTCCAGATCGGCCTGCGCCATGTCAAGAATGACGCGGGCCCGACCCTCGATGGTTCCAGCGGAGACCGGCAAGCCGATCAGGGCACCGGCCGGCACGTCATCGCGCCGGTACGCCCCGGTGATGGCCTCGCCGTCCGATGTGAGCACCCGCGGCGGCGTGAGCGCCTGGTACGACCGGAACGCGTCCTTGCGCTGCCGAATCAGCCGGCCATCCAGTTGGTTGGTGCGCACCACGTCGTGAAACTCGTGGAACGTAAGGTAGAAGACGTCTTCCTTCTCAGCCAGCACGTTGGCCCGCACTAGGCGCTGCGCCTCTTCCAGCAGGGCCTGCTTGTAGACGAAGTAGCGGCTGATGATGCCGTACTTCGGGTACTCCCGGTAGCCGACGAAGGTCCGGACCCGCTCGATCATCCGCATGGTCTCGGCGGCTTTGCCCTCCCCGTCCGGCAGGGCTCGCAGGCGTTCCAGCACGTCCTGCCGCTTCTTCTCCGCCTCCTGCCGGCCCTGCTCGAAGCGCCGCGCGCCAGCACCCGGCGCGAAGAGCTTGATGTTGTCCAGGATCAGGGGCACCAGCGTGGAGGGGCGTTCGCGCCAGCGCGGCCTGGTGATGTCGATCTCGCCGACGCAGCGCATGCCGTACCGGTCGAGGTAGGCCTCGATGGCGTCGCGCGCTTCGGTACCGCCCGCGAGCCTCGGCAGCTCGTCCAGGAAGCCGTCGTTCTCGACGCCCTGCAGGAACGCCACCACCTCCGGATGCGGGCGGATCACGTCCGCGACGTCGAGCAAGGCCAGTCCCATCTCCGACGTGACGTTGTTGGGGGCGGACAGCGTGAGCGTGTCGGCCGCGTTCTTCTCCCCCAACCACTCCTGCAGCCGGTCGTTGAGCCACCAGGTGGCCTCCATACCCGCCATGATCGCCTGCATGCTCAGCGGATCGCCGAGAACCCGCTTGTGCTCCTGGAACGCCTCCAGCAGAAAGTCGAACAGCGCCGGTCCGGTCCTGGTCTGGATGTCGCGCCGCAGGGCGGCTATGGACGCCTGGCTGCGCTCGATCAGCTCGGTGACGATGGCAGGATCGGTCTCGATCGGCGCGGGCGCGCCGCCGGCCGGCGGCCCACCGGGGGCGCCGTCCGGGAGCACCGGGATGAAATCGCCACGCTCGAGGACGGTCTCCAGCGCGTCCCTGGTCAGCGGATCGGACTTTCCCGCCATCTCCAGCAGGCCAGCGCGGCCCGCTGGCGAGGCCAGGCGCGGGGTGACGTCGACGAACAGCCTCCCGCCGGCCTCGTGCATCGGCGCCATGGCCGTCAGCTGCCACATGGAGACACCCAGAGGCTTCATGGCATCGGTCATCATCTGTTGGTGGCCGACGGAGAGGTAGACCCGGTTCCCTTCGTGGACGGTCTCGGGAATGGGGAACAGCGTGGTGATCGGCCGGCTCTGAACGATCTGGAAGCCGTCGTCGACCAGACACCATTCGATGTCCTGCGGGCGGCCGAAATGTGCTTCGATCCGGCGCCCCAGCCGCACGAGCCGCAGGACCTGCGCATCCGTCAGCGCGGGCCGCTCCTGCCGCGGCGGGTCGATTGCCACGACCCGCGTGCCGCCCGCCGGCTGAGCGTGGATGGCGACCTGCTTGGCCGCGACCGCCTTGGCGACGATCTCGCCGTCGCGCACCTTGAAGACGTCCGGGTTCACCAGGCCGGAGACCAACGCCTCGCCGAGGCCGAAGCTGGCGTCCACCGCGGCGACCTTCCGGTTGCCCGTGACGGGGTCTGCCGTGAACAAGATCCCAGCCGCATGCGGAAGGACCATCCGTTGCACCACCACGGCCATCCGCACCTTCCGGTGGTCGAAGCCGTTACGCAGGCGGTAGGTCACGGCCCGCTCGGTGAACAGCGACGCCCAACACCGGCTGACGTGCTGGAGGATCACCGCCGGGCCTACGACGTTCAGGTAGGTGTCCTGCTGGCCGGCGAAGGAGGCCGTCGGCAGGTCCTCCGCCGTCGCACTGGATCGGACCGCGTAGGCCGCTTGCTCGCCGAGCCGGGCGAGCGCCTCGGTTACCGCCGCCGCCAGATCGTCAGGGATGGCGACCCCTTCGAGCGTCTGGCGGATCTCCGCGCTGAGCGCGGAGATCGCCTCCCGGTCATCCGGGTTCAGGCGCGACAGCCGATCCAGCTGATCGTCGATCGACGGCGCCTCCGCCATGATCCGCTGGAATGCGTGCGTCGTCACGCAAAAGCCAGCCGGGACACGGATGCCTTCGATCCGCGACAACTCCCCCAGGTGCGCGCCCTTGCCGCCGACGACCGCGACCTGCGTCCCGTCGACCGCTGGAAGCTCCAAGACGTACCGCTCGATCATCGCGCTCCCCCAAGGCACCGGCGCCAGCGGTTCAACATCATACGTCGACATACAACACACGACGCCGCGCACACGCCTGGCAGCTCGGCCGGACGGGCATCGGTCGATCCGAAGTGGACAGTGCTTTCGACCTGGAAACGGACACGGCAGCCGGCGACCAAATCCGATGGCATTCTCGACGCGCCCCGTGCGATTCAAGCGTCCTCACGAAATCCGCTCGCGTCGGGTCACTCAGCAGCCCAAAATCCGTTCGTGGCCCTCACCGCGGAACCTCTGCACGCCCGGCCCCGGCCGCAGGATCAGATGACTCGGTTGTTCACAGGCGGCTGGCCGGAGTTCATCTTCCACGACAAGGAAACCGAGCGGTACATCGGCCGGGTCCGTGAACTGTTCCGCGACCTCGAACTCGTCCTTCTCGACGACGGCGAGATCGTGGCGGCCGGATGGGCGGTGCCACTGCGGTGGACCGGACAGATCGACGATCTGCCAGCCGGCTTCAACGACTCTCTGGCCCGCGCGGTTGACGGGCACGACGCTGGTGAAAGCCCCGACACCCTCGCCATTCTCGCTGCCCAGGTCCGTCATGACGTCCAAGGCAAGGGCCTTGCCGGTGAACTACTGACCGCTCTTCGACGCTTGGCCGACCAGGCCGGATGGCCGCGCGTCATCTGCCCCGTGCGCCCGACGCTCAAGGCCCGCTATCCACTCACCCCGATCGAGCGCTACATCGAATGGACCCAACCCGACGGAGCACCGCTGGACCCGTGGGTACGCACCCACTGCCGCCTCGGCGCACGTATGCTTGCGCCGGCTCCCCGCTCACAGGTGATCACCGGAACCGTCGCCGAATGGCAGACCTGGACCGGCATGGCGTTCCCCGACTCCGGCGACTACGTCATCCCCGACGGCCTGAGCACCCTGCACATCGACCGGGAAGCCGACGAGGGCCTCTACATCGAGCCGAACGTGTGGCTCCAGCACCAGTAGCCCAACCGGCTGGAAGGAGCTCGCCGTGTCCGTCCCCGTTCCGGGTAGCGTTCTGAGCATCGTCCCGGACTCGCGCTGGCTCTTCGGCACGTTCACCCACCACCGGCGAGTACGCAGCGATGAGACGAGAAACTTGCAGTTCTTGGGCTGGGCGACGGTGGTCACGTCGGCCGATGTGAGTTCGGGGACCTACGGCACGACGGTCATGGCGGCGTTCCTGGACGGTTTCGCTGTTCAAACGCTCAAGGCCCTGGCCGAGGAGAACTGGACACTGACGGCGATGGCGCCAGCGCCTTAGTTAGCTGGCGTGCTCAGAGGGTGAACACGACCGTGGAGATGCTGCGTGCGGGGACGTTGACGGTGGCCTGTCCGCCGTTGACGCCCACCGGCTGGCTGGCCGCGTTGGCGGTCCGTGAGGTGAGGTAGTGATCCGCCCTGGTGACGTTCTGCGGCGCCTGGATCACGGCGTTGTTGACCGCACTGGTCGACCGGTTGAGGATCACCAGCGTGATCTTCCCGCCGCCCTGGTAGGCGGTCACCTCCAGCGGCGAGGCCTTGGAACTCTTCGTCAAGGCGACCCGCTGGTAGCCGGGGCGGACGTACTTGGAGTACTGCGAGAACGCGTACCCGCGCTTGAGCGGGGCTCCCGCGGTGGTGCCGTACGCCGACTCGCCGTCGCCGATGAAGGAGTAGAACCTCTTGCCGTACCACCAGATATAGGCGCTCCAATTCGACTCCATCGACCTGTGCACGGTGCGCATGATGTCGTCGAGCGTCTCGTCCCAGACCGCCTGGTTACCGGGGTCGCCCCAGATGTTGGAGCCGCTGCCGTCGGCCTCGTGGTGGTTCCATTCGGTCATCCACACCGGCTTGTTGTGCTGAGCGGCCAGCGGGTAGGGCGCCAGCCGGCCCGTCTCCTCGATGCCGTAGATGTGGCCGCCGATGTAGCCGATGTTGTTCCGGGCGGCCGCGTCGTTCAGGGTCGGATCGGTGTAGCTGTAGTTCATGTTCACGGCTTCGGCGACCATCAGCTTGGTGTTCTGCACCTTCGCGCCCTGATCACGTACGAAGGTCCGCAGCTCGGTGCCGCTCCAGTCCATCGAGTCGTAGGCCGGGTGCCAGTCCGGCTCGTTCTGCACCGAGGTGACATCGATAGCCACGCTCTGGTTACGCATGTACTGCACGTAGCTGTTCAGATGGTTCGCGTAGTCGTCGTAGTAGTCGGTCCTCAGCTTGCCGCCGTTGATCCGGCTGTTGTTCGTCTTCCACTCCGCCGGCGCCGTCCACGGCGAGGCGAGGATCTTCACACCGGACCCGTACGACTTCGCCGTTCTCAAGGCGCTCACCTGAGTCGCCCACTCACTGGAGACCGGCGAGATGCCGGTGCGCACGATCGACAGACCGAACTGGTTGGCACCCATCCCGACCAGCGTCTGCGTCTCCGCGGTCGACCACGCGCTGCCCCAGATCGACACCGCGGCCCCGAACCCGTCGATCGTCTGGTACCGGGTGGCGCTGTTCACCGTGATGTCCGCGGGCCCGGTGGGCGGCGGTGTGGTCGGACCCGTCGTGGATGGGGTGGTGGGCGGCGCGGTGGTGGGTGCGGTGCTGCCGGTGCAGGCCACACCGTTCACCGCGAAGCTGGTGGGCGCCGGGTTGCTGCCGGTCCACGCCCCGTTGAAGCCGAACGACACCGTGCCGTTGGTGGCTACGGCGCCGTTGTAGCTGACGTTTCGGGCGGTGACCGCGGCACCGTTCTGGGTCACGGTCGCGTTCCACGCCTGGGTGACGGTCTGACCGGCGCTGTAGGACCAGGTCAGCGTCCAGCTCGTGAGGGGGTCACCGAGATTGGTGATGGTGACGTTGGCGCCGAAGCCACCCTGCCACTGCGACGACACCGCGTAGTTCACCGAACAGCCGGCGGTCCGGGGCGCCGGCCGCGGCCCCGCCCCCGCCGCGGCTGGCAGGATGGTGGGGGCCGGCGGCAC
>NZ_JAIBNX010000025.1:25117-46971 GCF_026130045.1 Micromonospora sp. CPCC 205371 | reverse complement strand
CCCCCCCCCCCTGCACGGCCGCCCCCGGCTCCCCCGGCGCCCGCGGGGCGCCCCGCGCCCCCGGCAGCGCCACTGCGACCGCGGTCGATGCCAGGAGCGTGACGCCGGCCGACACCAGGGCGGCATTGACCTTGAATCTCGTCATGGAACCACTCCTGATGTGGGCGTCACAACCGTGTCAGGCATGTTACGGAAGCGCTCCCAGATAATCAATGAACGTCGATCCGCGGCGCGGTGAGGCCCGTCCCGGCGCGGAAACCGTGAGCGAACCATGAGGCAACCGTGACGTGCCCGCCGAGGCTGGGCTTCAGCGCCGCCGTCCGGCGGCGGCGCGCTCGAGGAGGAGACGCAATGCGGGTACAGAGAAGACTGGTCGCCGCGGCGGTGGCCGTGGGCGTGGCCGTGAGCGGAGTGCTGTTCGGTCCAGCGACACCGGCGCGGGCGGTTCCGGTCCCGGTCGGCACCTCGTCGACCAGCGGGTACAACTCGGTCTCGCCCAAGTTCGACACGGCGACCTGCCCGGCCGGTGAGATCGTCCTCAGCGGCGGCGGGACAATCTCGGGCGGGGCCGGCCACGTCGTGTTGTCCGAGGTGATGCCGGGCCTGACCACCGTTTCGGTCATGGCGTACGAGGCGACGGCGTACTCGGGCAACTGGTCGCTGACGGCGTACGCGGTCTGCGGCCCGGACGACGAAGACGTCGTGATCACGTGGGCCAACGGCACCGGGACGCCCACCGCGAAGTCCGCGACCGCGTTCTGCCCGGCCGGCAAGAAACTGTACGGCGCCGGGTACAAGCTGCCGAGTTCGAACGGGCAAGTGTTCCCGACCGCGGTACGGCCGGACGAGGCACTGTCGAAGGTCACGGTACTAGCGGACGCACACGGCGACATCACCGGTGACTGGAGTCTGATCGCGTACGCCGTCTGCGCGAAGCCGGCCGCGTACATGCGACTTCTGACGGCGCGGTCGGGGCCGGACCCGGCCGCGTCGAAGACGGTGACCTCCGATGCCTGTCCGGGCGGCGCCCATGTGCACGGCGTCGGTGCGGAGATCGACGGCGCGCCGGGCGACGTGGTGCTGGCGGCGATGGCGCCGTCGACCCTCTCGTTGACCAGGAGCACGGCGGGCGCCCACGCGCATGGCAGGGTGCCGGCGGACTGGGCGGTCACGTCCTACGCCATCTGTTCCTCCTGAGCGGCGGGAGACCGGGGACGCAGGATCGTGGGGTCCGGCTCCGGCACCGCGATGTCGCGCATATTGGCGACGTAGCGGTGGTACGCGCGCCGCGCGTCGCCGTGCCGGCCCTCCCCCACCAGCGCCTCCACCAGCTCCCGGTGTGCGCGCTCGTCGTACTGGTCCAGGTCGAGCAGGCGGAGCAGATGGCAGATGGCCTGCTCGGTGTCGCCGGCGTCGCGGCTCCATCGCGCCAGCGCTCGCACGGCGCGCTGGTATGCGGCGCGCGCTTCCTCGCGTAGCGGATAGCACCACTCCGCGTACGGATCGTCCTCGAACGGATCGCCCCCGTAGGAACGCACCGCGGCGGTGAGGATCTGGTGGGCTTCGGCCGCCGCGCCCTGCTCGCGCAGGCGCAGGGCGTGGGCCACGTCGGCGAGGAAGTCGAAGACGTCGACCCGGAGCTGCCCGCGGTCGAGCGCCACACAACCCTGGTCGGCCACGATGATCTGGTCGGCCGGGGCGGGAGCACGGCGCGGGTTCAACACCGTGCGGACGATGGACAGCAGGACCGAGAGGCGATGGCCGGTGCGATCCGGGTCGTCGTCCGGCCAGAGCAGCTCGGCGAGCTCCGCCCTCGGCACCGGTCGGCCGCCCCGAGCCACCAGGATACGGAGCAGGTCGCGGGCCTTGCGCGACTGCCACGCCGAGCTGGGGATGGCCTGCCCGTCGAGGTAGACCTCGAAGCGTCCCAGGGCACGGACCAGCACGCCCTGCGACGACGCGGGCAACGGCAGCGAAGCACCGACGCGGGTGCGGCTCAGCCGTTCGGCGGAGAGTGTCGCATGGAGACGGTCGACGGTGCCGGCGTCGGGCAGTTGGCCTATGGCCAGCAACACCCGATCGGCGTCACAGCTCGCGTGGCCGGCGCGCCAGATCTCGTACGCCTCGGTAAGTGCCGCGCGGCGGCGAGCCGTGGCGGATGGGTCGCTGGCCGCCTGAAGCTCCAGGGTCTCGGCGAGCAGGGCGCGTTCCCGGCGAGTCCGCGCCGTCTGTGCCGCCGTTTCCGCGCAGGTCGCGGCGGCCGCCAGGTCGCAGCGCGCCACCGCCACCCAGCCCTTGGCCAGCAGCGCCTGGATCGTCACGGCCGGCGGTGCCTGCCGCACCGCCTGCTCGGCGTACTCCGCGGCGGCGGCCGGATCGTCATCTGCCAGGATTCGGGCGATCCCGGCCAGAGCCGGGATCAACGCCTGCCAGTCGCCTTCGGCCTGGGCGGTCCGCTGGGCCTCTTCGTAGCAGGCCAGCGCCTGCTGGCTGGCGCCGCGCACACGGTGCACCTCGGCCAGGCCGACAAGGGCCAGCGCGACCCGCCGAGAGCCCATCCGCCGGTACCACGAGACGAGGTGCTCATACCGCTCGATGCTCTCGTCATGTCGGCCGAGCCGGGCCAGCGCTTCGGCCTCGTTGTGCTGTGCGCCGACGAGCGCGCCCGCGAACCCGGCGGCTTCGGCCGAGCGGACGGCCCGCCGAGCGGTATCAAGCGCGGCGGGATAGCGCGCTTGGGCCAGCAGGGTGTGTGTCTGGTTGAGCAGGATGCGGGCGACCTGGCCGGTGTCACCGACCTGTTCCGCGCAGCGCAGCGCCTGTGCGAAGTGTTCGTCGCAGCCGGCCGGATCACCGGCCCGCAGGCAGCAGAGTGCGCTCGCCACGTGGGCGGCCGCGAGCGCCCTGGCATCAGCCGCGCCGGCCGCCAACGCTCTGGCCCGCGCGGCATGTGTCAGGCCGTTCTCCACCTCACCGAGTGCGATGTACGCGCTGGCGGTCCAGGCCGACCGGATCGCCTCGTCGCCGGCTGTGTCCCCGGCTCCCGGCCTGCCGTCGGTGTCGCGCGTCAACACGGCCAGTGCTTTGCGCGGCTCGCCGCGCAGGTGATGCGCTTGGCCGAGCCGCCAGGCCAGAGCCGGATCCAGCGGTTCGCCCCGGGCGTCCGCCTCGTCGGCCAGCGCCTGATAGACAGCGACCGCACCGGTGAGGTCTCCAGAGTGGAACAGCGACTCGCCGAGCAGCAGCCGCAGTGCCGGGTCGTGCTCGCCGTGCGGCAACGCCCGGATCAGATCCGCCGCGGCAGATGCCTCGCCCGAGGCCAGGATGTCGCGTCCACCCGCCACCAGCTCCCTCGCGCACGCCTCGCCGTCGCCCGCGAGACTGAACGCCCGTGCGGCGGCCAGCGGCGGCCCGTGCCGCTGGTACCACAGCGCCGCGACCCGAGCGGATTCGCGGCCGGGCTTGGCGTTTCCGCTCGCCACGGCGCCCACCACCGGGACGATCGCGGACCGTTCCGGCTGGAGCACACCGATCTGCGTCAGGTCAGTGAGCATCCGTTCCGCGGCCGGATGACCGAGTCGCTCGCACAGCCCCGCCGCAACGGGCGCGAAGGCACTGACGTCACCCACGAGTCGCGCCACCTCCGGCGGAAGCGGCCCGAGCACCTCCTCGGCGATGTACACCCCGAGCGGCGTGTCCGGCGCCGCGATGACGTCGGTCAGCGCCATGTGGGGCGGGATGGGACGGTCGAGCGACTCGCCCGCCAGGCGTACCAGGACGGGCCAGCCCGCCGTGGCCCGGAACACCCGGGCGGACAGTGCCGGATCGTCGATCCCATAATCCCGGGCCAAGACCTGCCGGACCTGCTCCTCGGAGAGCGCGAGATCCCGCGGGCCCAGCATGGTGAGGTCGCCACGCGCGCGCCAGCGGGCCGTCGGCGCCGCGACCGGCCAGCGCGACGTCAGTGCGACACTCACCGCCGCCGGCCGCGTGGGGCCGGCGCGCAGCAACGCCCCCGCGAGGGCGGCGGGTAGCGGCGGCAGGCCCTCCAGGACCAGCCAGCCCGAGCGCTGCCGCCGAGCCAACTCTTCGAGCCCGCCCTGGATCAGCGCGCAGACGTCGGCCGGCGCCGCGAGCCAGGTGGCCGTCTCTCCGGACAGCCTGTCACGCAGCGCGGTCGACTTGCCGTACCCAGCGGCCGCTACGACGAGCATGCAACGCACTCCCACATGCAGAAGAGTCGCTCACCCCTGCCACGCATGCACCAGCATGTATCCGATTCCCGACTCCGGCTGCCGCGATGCCATCGATCGCAGGGTCAGCGCGTCAGCGCCAGTAGCGGCGCAGGAAGACCTCGTACCGCCCGTTGGTGCCGGGGACCAGGTTGGTGGCCGCCGACAGGAACGCGATCGCCCGGCCGTCGGCGCTGATCGCCGGCCAGTAACTGTGGCCGTTTGCCGCGGCACCCGCGGTCGAGAGGCTGACCGTGATCGTCTGGCCGGTCAGGCGGTCGCGCCGCGCGATGCCAGATACCGTGCCGGTGTTCGTGACGAAGGCGATGTACCGGCCGTCGCCGCTGATCGTGCCGCTGCCCCCGCCGGACGGGAGTGGCGCGCCGGCGGAGTCCACGTTCACCAACTCCGTCGTGCCGGTGTGCAGGTCGTGCAGGAACGCATCCGTGTGGGCGATGTCGTCGGGTACGAGGTTGCCCGCGATCGAGGTGAAGACCACGAACCGGCCGTCGCCGCTGATCCGTGCCCCGCCGCTCTCGTCATTCGCGGGCGTACCGTCGCTGGCCACACTGACCCGTCTGGTCGTGCCGGCCGCCCGGTCGCGGACGAACGCCGCCGCGGGGTAGCCAGGACGCGGCACGAGGTTGGTGGCCTCCGAGTGGAACGCCACGAACCGGCCGTCGTCGCTGAGGCTCGGACTGTAGCTGCTGTGGTCCGCATCGCCACCGGTCGCCGAAACGCTCACCCGTTCCAGGACCCCAGTCTCGCGCGCCCACACGTAGATGTCCTCACGCTGGTTGGTGTCCGCGGGAAGCAGCGGCTGGACGGTGGCGTAGGCGACGTACCGGCCGTCCCCGCTGATTGCGGGCCATCCAGCGCCGCTCGCGCGCGGAGTGGCCCGCACCGTGGTACCCGCCACACGATCCCGCAGGTAGACGTTGCCGGCAGGGTTGGGGTCGCCCGGCAGGATGTTCGTGCCATGGGAGACGAACACGACGTACCGGCCATCGGCACTGATGTCCGGTGAGTGGCTTTGCCGGTTCACCTGTCCACCGGCGGCGGTGAGGCTGACCCGGCTCGTCGTGAGGGTCCGGGTGTCCCGGACGAACACGTCCAGTGCGCCGTTGGTGTCTCCCGGCACCAGGTTCGACGCCTCGGACGTAAACGCGATGTACCGGCCGTCGGCGCTGACCGCGGAGCCGTCGGGGTAGGTGTTCGGTTGGCCGCCCGCGGCGGCGACGCTGATGTGTGACGTCCATCCGGCCACCGGTGACGCTTCGGCTGCCCCGACGGGCGTGATGGCCACGATCATCGTGGTGATCAGGATGACTACGCGGGGTGTTCTCATGCACTAGACACCCAGTGATCCTTGATCAGGTTGCTGGTTCCGGGAAACGCGAGAGGCCGCGATAACGCCGGCGAAACGGGCGGTCGCGTTGGATGCCCAACAGCCGGGTCTCACGGCACACCGCGATGAACGTGAAAGGGCATTGTGATGGCAGATCAGCACGCATCCAGCGACTGGAACCGGCGTACCTTCATGCGCCGGACCGGTCTGGTCGCCGGCGCCGCGGCGGTACTCCCGATGACAAGCACCTGGGACTCCGCGACAGCCGGCGTCGATCCTGACGAGCTGTTCAGGACGGGCCGGTTCGCGCAGGCCGACAGGGGCTACGCGCAGATCCTGCACACCGACCCGACGAACGCCCACGCGACCGCCCAGCGCGGATACGTCGCGCTACTGTCCAACCGTTTCACCGAAGCCGAACGCTTCCTGACCCGAGCGATCGACCTGGCACCCGATGACCGATTCGCCAAGCAACTGTTGGCGGACAGCTATGTGCGGCAGGATCAGTTGACCCGTGCGGTGCCGTTGGTGCGGGCCTACGGCAACGAGCCGTACGCCAGGCAGCTCGAGGCGGTGACGGGCACCCCGTACCAGGTACACGGTGCGGACAGCACACGAATGCCGTTCGTGGCGATGGACCCCTTGCCGCTGGTCGAGGCGTCGGTGCGCGGTGGCGAGCCGAAGCGATTCCTGTACGACACCGGCGGAACGTCGTTGAGCCTGTCGATGGAGGCGGCCGAGGAAGCCGGCCTGCGCGCGGTGTCCACTGGGCGCGGACAGGCCGGCGGTCAGAGCTTCACCATGTACTTCGGTGTCCTGGACTCGTTCCGCATGGGCGACATCGAACTGCGCAACTTCCCTGTCCACTGGGCCGACATCGACAAGCCCACCCAACTCGGCGAACCGCAACCGGCCGGCGTCATCGGGACCCACATCTTCTATCACTTCCTGACCACATTGGACTACGCGAACCAGGCCCTGATCCTGCGCCGCAAGACCCCGGCGCAGCTGAGCGCCTTCCGGGCCGAGGCCCACGCCGCTGGCGTGAAACCACTGCCGCTGTGGTTGGCGGGAGACCACTTCCCGTTCACCCTGGGCAGCATCAACGGCCACGACCAGCGGGTGGTCTGCATGGACACCGGCGGCGCCGGCGGCAACAGCCTGGCCATGACGGAAGCGACCGCGAAACGCCTGCGGGTACGGGTGGACTACGACCGCCCCACGTCCGTCAACCGCATCCCCGCCTATCCGTGCTATCCCGACGAGGCGCGATTGGGAACGGCGGTCGCCAAAGGCGTCTACAGCATCGCCCGCACCGGGCCCGCCGCCTACGAACGCCTGGGCTTCGACCCCATCGCCAACTTCACCCACGCCTTCTTCAAGCCGTTCGCGCTCACCTTCGACTTCAGCGGGATGCGGTTCTACATCTCGCGGCCCTGATCATCCGCTACGAGACGGCCTCCAGCGGCAGGCCGCTGCCGCGCCAGGCGGCTGCCAACTCCTGCACAGGCAGGTCGAGCGCCTCACCGAGGCAGATGATCGTGCCGAATCCTGGAGAGGGCAGCCGCCCGGTCTCGATTTTGCGCAGCGTTTCGGGCGAGATGCCGGCCGCGTGTGCGACCTCCGCCAGGTCGCGTCCCGCTCGCGCGTGGCGCAGCAGGGCACCCAGACGCCTGCCGGCTTCGATCTGCGCTGGTGTGAGGGGTTGGCGGACCATGCTCCCAGGATATGGTTGGTATTGTTATACCGGCAAGTGTTACGGTGCCGGTATAACAATACCAACACCGCTGACGAGGTATCCCGTGATTGAGCTAAAGACGCCTGCGGAGATCCAACGCATGCACGTGGCCGGGCGTTTCGTCGCCGAGGTGCTCTCCGAGGTCGGCCAGCTCGCCGACGTGGGCGTCAACCTCCTGGACCTGGAGCACCACGTTCGCGGCATGATCAAACGGCGCGGGGCGGAATCCTGCTACTGGGACTACGCGCCGTCCTTCGGACGCGGCCCGTTCCGCAACGTCATCTGCCTGTCGGTCAACGACGCCGTCCTGCACGGCCTGCCCCACGACTACACGCTGCGCGACGGCGACGTGCTCAGCGCCGACCTCGCGGTCAGCATCGACGGCTGGGTGGCCGACTCGGCGCGCACGGTCGTCGTCGGCACCGCCGCCGAGGAAGACTTGCGGATCATCCGCGCCACCGAGGAAGCGTTGCAGGCGGCGATCGAGGTGGCGCGTCCGGGCAACCGCCTGGGTGACATCTCGGCGGCGATCGGGGCGGTCGCCCACGACTACGGTTACCCGGTCAACACCGAGTTCGGTGGCCACGGCATCGGCCGCACCATGCACGAGGGGCCCCACGTTTCGAACAAGGGCCAGGCCGGGCGCGGTCTCACGCTCCGGCCGGGCCTGACCCTCGCACTCGAACCCTGGTTCGCCCGCACGACCGACCAGATCGTCTACGACGCCGACGGCTGGACGATCCGGTCGGCCGACGGCTCACGCACGGCGCACTCCGAGCACACGGTCGCCATCACCGAGGACGCACCCTTGGTGCTCACCCGGCGCGAGGCGGAGACCCCGTAACGCGGGGGCAACTCAGGACAGCCACCCCTGCACCCACATCGCCACGATGAGCACGCTCAGGACCAGCATGACGACCGCGAAGACCACGGTCCCCCGGCGCCGATCCGCCGGATCGTGCTCCACCTCGCCTTCCTGGCTGGTAACCACATCACGACGCACGTCGGTGACATCGAGATGCTGGGCCACCACCGTGAACAGGTCGTCGTACCGCCTTCCGCCGGCCGGACTGCCGATCGCGGTCATGGTCCACGCGCTGCCGTTCCGGGAGAGCTTGGCCATGATCTGGGCGGTGTGCGGACCGGAGGCGCTCAGGTTGAAGGAGCCGAGCTCCTCATCACCGTAGGTTTCGTCGACCAACCGGCAGGAATGACGTTGTCGCCGCTATGCCGCACCGACCCGTCCTTGCTGGCCAGCTGGCCGTACCACACCTGATCGAGCAGCCTGCCGTCGGCGGAATACAGCAGCGCCGACGCATCCAGATCGACACGTCCCCTGGTCGAGGTCCACCCAAGCCCCATCCTGATCTGTGCCGGCCTGCCACGCACGCCCGTCAACGCCATCGTCTGGCCGGGCGTCAGCGCAATCGCCATCGGAGCTCCCTCTTGGTCGAGGCCGCGTCGAACCATCATTGTGACAAGCCCAATCCACCGGTACCGCCGGCGCGACGCGTCCAATGGGGACCGAGCTACCGCGCCTGGAAGAACGCCCGGATGTCCCGCACGAGCGAGCCGGGTGCCTGGTGGGCGGCGTAGTGACCGCCCCGGTCGTAGACGTTCCAGGACACGATGTTCGCGTGGTCGCGCTCGGCGCAGGTGCGGATCGGGGCGATGTCGGGTGGGAAGTGGGCGAGCGCGAGCGGCACGACGGTTGGCGCAGCGGGCCCTTGTTGCCGGCCGTGCTCGGCGTAGATGCGCATGGCGGAGGTGGCCGTGCCGGTCAACCAGTAGATCGTGACGTGGGTGAGCAGGGTCTCCCAATCGAGGTCGCCCATGGCCTGGCTGTTCCACGCGAGCAGGCCGACCGGCGAGTCGGTGAGCGCGAACCCGAGGGTGTGCGGCCGCTGGGCATGCACGTGAGCGTAGGAGCCCGCGTTTCGCTGAATGTGCCGGAGCTTTTCCAGCGCGGCCCGATCGTCCGGCGTCAGCTTGTCGAGGTCGGGCTCGATGCTTGGCGGATACGACAACCACTCGTCGTCGGGAAACGAGAACAACTGCGTCACGTGTACGCCGACGACCGCGTCGGGAGCGATGCGGCCGAGTTCCGGCGCGATGTGCGCCCCCCAGTCGTTACCGACCGCGCCGTACCTGCGGTAGCCGAGGCGGTCCATCAGGGCGGCCCACGCGCCGGCGATCCGGCGCGGTCCCCAACCGGTTTCCGGAGTCGGACCCGACCAGGCGAATCCGGGCAGCGAAGGGATCACCAGATCGAAAGCGACGGCGGGATCGAGGCCGTGCCTTCTCGGGTCGCTCAACGGGCCGATCACATCCAGAAACTCGACCACCGATCCGGGCCAGCCATGGCTGAGGATCAACGGCAGCGCATGCGGCTCCGGCGAGCGGACATGGAGGAAATGCACGTTGGTTGCTTCGATCGTCGTGGTGAATTGCGGGTACCGGTTGAGTCTGTCCTCCCAGACGCGCCAGTCGTATCCGCTCCGCCAGTACTCCGCGAGCTCGCGCACCCACGCATGGGAAGCGCCATACCCGTCGGCTGCCCCGACCGGCTCGGGAGCCCAGCGTGCCCTCGCCAGCCGCTCGCGCAGATCGGCGAGCTCGCTCTCCGGAACGCTGATCGTGAAGGGGACGAGTTCTCCGGAGTGGTCCACGCCCATCTCTCCCGCCACCTATGCGGCGTCCAGGATCTGAGCGACCTCCCAGACATTGCCAGCCGGATCGGCGAACGCGGCCGTGCGGCGACCCCAAGGGCGGTCAACCGGCCCGTTGAGCAGTCGCACGCCGTGCCGCTCCAGCTCGGCGCAGATCAGATCCACGTCCGCCACCTTGATGGTGAACAACGCCCGCACGCCAGCCTCGTTGCTCACCACCGAGGACGGCGCCACCAACTCGGGCGCCCGCTCCCGCTCAAGCAGATTGATCATCGCCGGGCCGAGCCGGACGACAATCGACACGTCGTCGCGGAAGACGACCGGCAGGCCGAAGACATCCGTGTAGAAGGCGCCGGTCGACGCCAGGTCGTCCACGAACAGCGTGATGACCTCGATCTCGTTCAATCCCTTGATCACATGATCTCCTCGGTCACCGAATCACGAACACAACGAGCAGCCCCAGTCCCAGTACGAGGTCCAGAACGCCGCACCATTCGGCGAACGAGCGGGCGACGATCGCGTTGGCGCGCCAGTGGATGGCGTCCCAGGCGGCGTGGCCCAGCAGGCCCACGGCCACGAGATAGCCGCCGACCGTGGTGGGCACCGACAGGACCACCAAGCCGAAGGCCATGAAGGCGAGCGCTCCGGGTGACTGCCACGCGTACAGGCCCGGTCTGCGCAGTTGGCCGCTGATCAGCCCGGCCCCGGCCAAGGCGATCACGACGAGGGCCAGCGCGGGCCACGGGTCGATGTCGAGCAGGCGCAGGACCACGACCGCCGTCAGCGCGGCGAAGACCACCGCCCAGGTGATCCGCGACCGGTCTACGACGGCGAGGAACAGGTAACCCGTTGCCGGCAAGACGAACAGCACGACGTACTCCAGGCCGTCGCTGACGTCGGCGAGGCTGATCGCGGCCCAGGCCAGTGCCGCCCAGGTGGGCCAGCGGCGCCCGACCGCCGAGCCGAAGGAACGGACAGACGGTGTCATGGTCACACCGTCATCCACGTCAACGGGGCGCACCAACCTCGTCGCCGAGGCAGGTCCGAAACTGTTGGATACAGGTCTGGTTGGCCTACGCTGCCACGATGGTTGGCCGCCTCGTCGCTGTTGTCGGCTACGACAACGCCGAACTGCTCGACATCGCCTGTGTCACGACCAGCCTGGACATGGCCAACGGATTCGGCAAGCCGCGCACGCCGTACGAGGTGGTCGTGGTCAGTCCGGGCCAGCACCCGATCACCTGCCGGCCCGGCCTGGTCCTGCAAAGCTCACAAGCGCTGGAAAAGCTCACCGGGCCAATCGACACGCTGATCGTCTCCGGCGGGCTCGGCTTTGCCGAGGCCGCCGCCAACCCGCTCATCGTCGCCCACGTTCAGCGGTTGGCCGCGATCAGCCGCAGGGTCGCATCGGTCTGCACCGGCGCGGGCATCCTCGCGGCGGCCGGGCTGCTCGACGGCAAGCGGGTCACGACCCACTGGCGGTTCGCCCGCTCCCTCGCCAGCAAACACCCCGCCATCGAGGTCGATCCCCACCCCATCTTCATCCGGGACGGCAAAATCGCCACCGCCGCTGGTATCACCAGCGCCCTGGACCTCACGCTCGCCTTCATCGAGGAGGACCACGGCGTCGAGCTCGCCCGGATGGTCGCCCGAATGCTGGTGACATACCTGCAGCGCCCCGGCAACCAGGCACAGATGAGCATGTTCATGGCCGCGCCGCCGCCCGAACACCATGTGGTCCGGCGCGTGATCGACCACATCAACGCCGACCTGCCAGGCAACCTCGACACGGCCGCGCTGGCCGAGTTCGCCGGGGTCACCCCTCGTCACCTCACCCGGCTGTTCCTGACACACGTCGGCCAGCCGCCAGGCCGCTTCATCCGCGAGGCGCGCACGGCCGCAGCCGCCCACCTCCTGGTCACCACCTCGCTGCCGCTGCCTGATGTGGCAAGCCGATGCGGGCTCGGCTCCGTCGAGACCCTCCGCCAGGCGTTCCTGCGCCGGTACGGAATCCCACCCTCCCGATACCGCGCCGTCCACAAGGCCTGACCCCAACCGGTACGTTGCTGATCATGCTCACGACGCGACTCGATCTCGACCGGGTCCGAGCGGCCCGCCGGCATATCGACCCGATCTTCTTGGATACCCCGCTGTACCAGTGCGACGCGCTGGGTCGTGAGCTTGGCTGCACGGTCAGTATCAAGCTGGAGACGGCGAACCCGGTACGCAGCTTCAAAGGCCGCGGCACCGAACTGGTCGCCAGCCTGCTGACCGACCAGGGCCGCACCGCCGCAGTATGCGCCAGCGCCGGCAACCTCGGCCAGGCACTCGCCTGGTCCGGCCGCCGCCGCGGGCTCGACGTCACGGTCGTCGCGTCGCACCGGGCACCCGCCGTCAAGCTCGATCGGATCCGCGCACTGGGCACGGAGTTGGAGCTGGTCGACGGCGACTTCGAGATGGCCCGCGAACGGGCCGTGAACATCGCGCGGCGGCGCGACGTCCGGCTGGTCGAGGACAGCCTCGACATCGAGACCTGCGAGGGCGCGGCGACCATCGGCCTGGAGCTGGCGAGCGGGGCGTCCACTTTCGACACCGTCCTGATCGCGCTCGGCGGCGGCGCGATGGCCACCGGCGTCGGCTACGTCCTGAAGACCCTCTCGCCAGCGGTCGAGGTGATCTGCGTGCAGCCCGCCGGCGCACCCGCGATGACCCGCTCCTGGCACGAGCGCCGGGTCGTCACCACGGACTCGTACGACACCATCGCGGACGGCGTCGCCGGCCGGTACCCCATCCCCGTGGTCCTGGACGACCTCCTGCAGGTGGCCGACGACGCCGTCCTGGTCGACGAGGCGTCGATCGTCACGGGCATGCGGATGCTCCTGGAGCACGCGGGCCTGGTCGTCGAACCGTCAGCGGCCCTCGGCGTCGCGGCCATCCTTGAAGACCGTGACCGCTTCGCCGGCCGCCACGTGGCCACCATCATCTGCGGCAGCAACGTCGACCCGGACGCCTACCACCGCTGGGTCCGCGCCTGAGAAGTCTCCTCGCAGCAGCACACATACCGCGAACGGCGCGTCGTCTTGCTCTCCGTCGACCCCTTCGACCATGCCGCGGCTACGAATCTTACCCGCGTACCGCATGCCGATGCGCTCCATCACGGCACGCGAACGCACGTTGTGGCGGACCGTGCACGACACCACGGCTTGCGCCCCAAGAACGTCGAAGGCGTACGCCAGCCCGGCATGGCCGATCTCAGAGGCGTAGCCGCGGCCCAGGTACTCGCGCCGGAGCGCCCATCCGATCTCGAACCAGTTCGCGTGCGCGGTGAATGGGCGGCGAATCTCATATGCGGCACGCACCCACGGCTCTGCCGGAAGGAACGCGTAGATCTGACCCCAGTCATCGTCGACCGGTGTGCGCGACAATCCGCCGCGACCGACGACCTCACCGCTCACCCGGTCGTACGCGATCCATTTGTGGACGCCATGAAAGCGCCACGAGTCGCCCATGAACTTCGCCCACTGCTCCGCCTGCACGAGGCTCGGTCTCTCGTTGCCGTACCACGGCCACACGTTGTCGTCGTTGTGCACGAGCCACAGGTCACGAGCGTTGGCTGGGCCGACCGATTCAAGCCGTAGTCGCGACGTGAACCGGACGTCGCCGGCGACCAGCGTCAGGTCCTCCACCTGGCACAGCGTCGCACGACGCAGACAGCCAGTCCAACGGCAACCGCTTCCGGCCCGGCAGCGGGCGCGAAAGTGTCGGCGGACATTGCTACTGTCTCGCACTGTTCCGGAAGGTATGACTACGGCCGAGGGAGTCGCGTGACCATCAACCAACCTCTGACGACGTTCGCGGGCCTCCCCGTCGTGGCGGTGGAGGAAGGGCAGGGCACGGCCGACCCGGCCGCGGTGGCCTGGCGTGTCGACATGGAGGATTTCGAGGCCGACCCGGAGGAGTTCGCGGCCTCGTTCGCGCAGGTGCTGGAGCGCTGCGGTCCGGCCGGGCCGACCGCGCTGATCATCGGCGAGTGGGGATCGGCCTATGAGGACGCCTTCCCGGTGGAGCTTCTAGTCGACAACGCCGCGCGGCTCGGCGCGCTGCGGGCGCTGTTCATCGGGGAGATGACCTCCGAGCAGTGCGAGATCTCCTGGATCCAGCACGGCGACATCACACCGGTGCTGACGGCGTTCCCGGCCCTGGAGCACCTGTGGGTGCGCGGCGCGGAGGGTCTGGAGCTGACGCCGGTGCGGCATGAGAGCCTGCGCGAGCTCGTTCTGCAGTCCGGCGGCCTGCCGGCCGCGGTTGTCCGGGCCGTCGGCGCCTGCGATCTGCCCAACCTGACGCACCTGGAGCTGTGGCTCGGCGTCGAGCAGTATGGCGGCGACGCCCGCGCCGACGACCTCGCCCCGATCCTGGCCGGGCGCTCGCTGCCCGCGCTCACCCACCTCGGCCTGCGCAACTCCGTGATCGCCGACGAGGTCGCCGCGGCCGTCGCCGCCGCACCGGTGGTCGCCGGCCCCCCGGGGCTGGCCCGGTGGGGGGGCGGCCCCGGCGCCGCCGGCGCGGGTTCCCTGCTGGCCGGCCACCCGCCCACCCACCTCAAGTCGCTCGATTTGAGCCACCATTTCATGTCGCCGGAGCTGGCGCGGCGGCTGGTCGAGGAGCTCCCGGGCGTCGCGGTCGATGTCTCGGACGAGCAGGAGGAAGAGGAGTGGGGCCGCTACACCGCGGTGTCGGAGTAGTGGGTCTGGCCATCGTCGGCAACCCGGAAAACCGTCGGGTCGCGCTGTTCGACGCGGCCGCGCGGCGGGCCGGGTTGCCCGCGCCGCAGGTCTATCCGTGGCGCGACGTGCTGCTCTCCGGTCGGGTTCCCGGACCGGGCTCGTTGGTGCGCATCGATTCGCCGGGCGAGGATGCCGAGGTCGACCGGCTGCTGCGCGAGCTGGGCACCGGCCGTCCCACCACAGTGGCCGAGCACGGAGAGATCGTCGGCACCGCGGCCGCGTTCGCGGGGCTTCGCGAGGCGCTCGGCCGGGTCGCGGGCGGCGGTGGGCGGCTGCTGAATCAGCCAGCCGACGTGCTGACCATGACGGCCAAGCCGCGCTGCCATGCCGCGCTCACCGCGGCCGGCATCCCGGTGCCGCCGGCCCTCGGTTCGGTGCACGGGTACGAGTCGCTGCGTGCGGCGATGGACCTGGCCGGATGGCGCCGGGTCTTCGTCAAGCCCGCCTATGGCTCGTCGGCGTCGGGGGTGCTGGCGCTGGCGGTGGGAGGGCGGCGAGTCACGGCGATCACCTCGGTCGAGCTGAGCGACGGGCGGCTCTTCAACAACCTTCGGGTACGCCGTTACGACGACGAGGTCTCGATCAAGGCGATCGTGGACCGGCTCGCTCTGGACGGGTTGCACGTCGAGCGCTGGTACCCGAAGGCCGCCCTCGATGACCGGGTCCTCGACCTGCGGGTGGTCGTGATCGCCGGGCAGCCGCGGCACGTGGTGGTGCGCACCAGCCGGTCGCCGATGACCAACCTGCACCTCGGCAACGCCCGCGGCGACACGGCGGCTGTTCGGGCCGCGGCCGGCGACCGGCAGTGGGCGGCGGCGATGCAGACCTGCGTGCGCGTGGCCGAGTGCTTCCCCCGCACCCTTCACGTCGGTGTCGACCTGATGTTCCGGGTGGGGTGGCGTGACCACGCGGTGGCCGAGGTGAACGCGTTCGGTGACCTGCTGCCGGGCGTGCTCGCGGATCGGCTCGACACCTACGGGGCGCAGGTGGCCGCGATCGCAAACGGCTGGAGGGGTGCGGCGTGCGTGATCTGATCGGCAGCCACGACCTGCTCTTCGTCACTCTCGACACGCTGCGCTACGACGTGGCCGTGCGGTGCCTGGCCAGCGGGCGTACCCCGCAGTTGGCGAAGGTTCTGCCCGGCGGTGCCTGGGAGTGTCGGCACACCCCGGCCAGCTTCACCTACGCGGCGCATCACGCGTTCTTCGCCGGCTTCTTGCCCACCCCGGTGACGCCCGGCCCGCACGAGCGGATGTTCGCCGCCCGGTTCGGCGGCAGCGAGACCAGCGGCCCGGGCACGTATGTCTTCGACGCCGCGGACCTGCCGACCGGGCTGGCCGCGGCCGGCTATCACACGGTCTGCTTGGGCGGTGTCGGCTTCTTCAACCCGGGCGCTCCCCTGGGCCGCGTGCTGCCCGGCCTATTCGCCGAGGCGCATTGGGAGAAGGCGTTCGGGGTGACCGCTCCGGACTGCTTCGGTGCCCAGATCGACCGCCTCGAAGCGATCGTCGGCGGTCTGCCGGCGCGGCGGCCGCTGTTCACGTTCATCAACGTCGCCGCCCTGCACCAGCCAAACAGGCACTACCTCCCGGGTGCGGCCGATGACGGCCTGGACACGCACGCCGCCGCCCTGGCCTACGTGGACAGCCGGCTCGGCCGCCTGTTCGCCCTGGTCGCCGGTCGCGGGCGGCCCTGCCAGGTGATCATCTGCTCGGATCACGGCACCCTGTACGGCGAGGACGGTCACGTCGGCCACCGGGTCGCCCACGAGGCGGTGTGGACGGTGCCGTACGCCGACTTCATCCTGGACGCGCTGTGAACCTCAACGACTCCCCATATCAGGGTTATCTGTACGCGTACCCGCACAAGACCGCGTACCGGAAGCTGGACCCGCGCCCGCCGCTCGACCAGGTGTGGGCGGCCGAGCCGCAAGACTCTCTGTTCGGATACGTGCATTTGCCGTTCTGCGAGATGCGGTGCGGCTTCTGCAACCTGTTCACCCGCGCCAACCCGCCGGCTGAGCAGGTCACCGCCTACCTCGCCCAGCTGCGCCGGCAGGCCACCGCGGTTCGAGACAGCCTCCGGCCCGGTGCCTCGTTCTCCCGGCTGGCGATCGGCGGCGGCACCCCGACCTACTTGACCGCACCCGAGCTTGAGGAGCTGTTCGGGATCGTCGGTGACGCTTTCGGCACCACCGCGGTCCCACTGTCGGTGGAGACGTCGCCAGCGACCGCCACCGCCGACCGGCTCGCCGTGCTCGCCGCCCACGGCACCACCCGGGTCAGCATCGGCGTGCAGAGCTTCCTGGACGACGAGGCGCGCGCCGCCGGCCGCCCGCAGCGCCGGTCCGAAGTGGACGCCGCACTGGACGCCATCCGCGAGGCCCGCATCCCGGTGCTCAACGTCGACCTCATCTACGGCATCGACGGGCAGACCCCCCACACCTGGCAGTACTCGCTCGACGAGGCGCTGCGCTGGCGGCCCGAGGAGCTGTACCTCTACCCGCTCTACGTGCGGCCGCTGACCGGGCTCGGCCGGCGCGCCCACGCCCGCGCCGACTGGGACCGGCAGCGGCTGGAGCTGTACCGTCAGGCGGTCGACGTGCTCACCGGCGCCGGATACGTGCGTCACTCGATGCGGCAGTTCCGCCGCGCCGACGCTCCCACGCCGGACGGGCCCGACTACTGCTGCCAGGACGACGGCATGGTCGGCTTGGGCTGCGGCGCCCGCTCATACACCACCGCCCTGCACTACTCGTTCGACTACGCGGTCGCCGTCTCGCAGGTCCGCGCGGTGCTTCACGATTATCTGTCCCGCGCGGCCGACGACTTCCGGTACGCGGAGATCGGCTTCCGCCTCGACGCGGTGGAGCAGCGGCGGCGCTGGCTGCTCAAGTCGCTGCTACGTGCCGACGGGGTCGACGCGCACGCCTACCGCGCGCGCTTCGGCACCACCCACGACGCCGACTTCCCCCAGTTGGGTGAGCTGGTGGGGCGCGGCTGGCTGGACGCGACCCGCACCACGCTCACCCCCGAAGGGCTGGCCTGGTCCGACGCCATCGGCCCATGGCTGGTCTCCGGCCCGGTCCGCGAGGCGATGGGAGCCTACGTCCCGCGATGAACGACCTGTACGTGCTTTACCGCGGCCCGCTCGCGAGCTGCAACTACGACTGTCCATACTGTCCATTCGCCAAGCGGGTCGACCCGCCGCACCTGCTGCGCGCCGACGAGGCCGACATGCGGCGGTTCACCGGCTGGGTGGAGGCGACCACCGACCGGCGGCTGTCGGTGCTGTTCACGCCGTGGGGCGAAGGCCTTACCCGCTCCTGGTACCGGGACGCGATCGTGCGCCTGTCCCACCTGCCGCACGTGGCCCGGGTCGCGATCCAGACCAACCTGGCGGCGCGCACCGGCTGGCTCGCCGAGGCGAACCCGCGGGTCGCCGCACTGTGGACGACCTACCATCCCGGGCAGGTGACGCGAGACCGCTTCCTGCGCCGCTGCCGCGAGCTCGACGATCTCGGGGTCCGCTACTCGGTCGGCGTCGTCGGCCTGCCCGAGCACTACGACGAGGCCGTCGCCCTGCGCGCCGCGCTGCCGCCGACGGTCTACCTGTGGGTCAACGCCGCCGATGGACACGTCTACACCAGCGACGAGGAACGCCGGTGGACGGCCCTGGATCCCCGGTTCGGCGACAGCGTCCGCCCCCACGCGTCGCTCGGCGTGCCGTGCCACGCCGGGGAAGACGCCATCTCCGTGCTGGGCGACGGCACGGTGCGCCGCTGCCATTTCATCCCGGCACCAATCGGCAACCTCTACGACGAGACGTGGCGCGCGGCCTTACGGCCGCGCCCCTGCACCAACTCACTCTGCGACTGCCACATCGGCTACGTGCACCTCAAGCCGCTGAAACTGCGTGACGTGTACGCCGACGGCCTGCTCGAACGCATCCCGGCCGCCTGGCCCTAGCAAACCGCCCTACGTCTGGACCAACGGCTGGTACTCCTCGGCGGTCAACCCGAAGGTCCACGCCACCCCCTCGCGCGCGGACCGGGTGGTCGGCGGCACCCGCAGCCAGTACACGCGGCTGGTGCCGTCTGGCTCCGGCGTGGAGTTGACCACCTCGACCATGACCAAGGGCTCGTCGCCGGGCAGGTCGAGGCGCCACAGCGTGCCGGTTTGGTCGGAGCCCAGGCGGCGAGCGCCGGCCTCCCGAAGGTAACGCTCGTAGCCGAAGTGCTCCAGCATCACCCGGCGGATCTCGGCGTTTTCCTCACGCCGGATGCGGTCGACGGTCAATGCCGGCAACTCGGCCGCCAGGTCGGCCGGGATCGGCATGCCGCGCCAGGCCCACAGCCCATATCCGTCGGGAAACTCCATGGCGGCGCCCTCGCCTCGGTGCAGGCGCCCGACGTTGTCGCGAGCCAGCAGGCCCGGCCGCTCGGTCAGCACCGCGACCCGCTCATTGGCCCACCACCAGCCGCTGTGCCGGGCCAGCTGCGCGAGGCCGGCCAAGCCCGCCATCAGCCCGGCCTCCGGGCGCAGCCGGTCGGCAGCCTCGAAGGTGCACAGCCAGGCTCCGTCGTGCTGGCCGTAGATAGCGTCGAGCACCGCCATCCGCATCACCCGGGCGGCCGCGCCCGGAAGATCGGCGGCGATGTCTTCACCCAGCCGAAGGCGTAGCCGCCCGGCCACCAGGTCCATGACCAGGCCCCAGGACCGGCGCCCGGCCGCGGCGCTGAGCTGCGCCCAGCCGTCGGCGCCGAGCGTCTGCACGGCCACCGCGCGGGCCGCCGCCCACGGCTCGGTGCGCACCCGACGGCGCACCGACGGACCAGCGGTCTGCCCCGGCGTCCAGCCCTGGCGGCACAACTCGGCGTGTGCCTCGGCCTGCCACACCGGAGCCTCTGGGCCCGGCTCGGTCGCGCCGGACAGCAGCGCCACGGCAGCCGCGCCCGCCCGCGGCGACCCGAACCAGTACACCCGCTCGGGCGCCGGAGCTCCAGCCAGACGGTACGCGTCGCGTACACCCGCCTCGGCCGCCTCCCGCGCGGCCGGGCCGGTCTCCACGGCCGCCGCCAGCCACTGGTCTTCGATGGCCGCGGCCATCGCCTCCTGGGCGTGGGTCAGCTTCATCCCTCGTCCCTTCAGTCCGCGACCGGCCGGAACGCGCCCGGGATGTACTCCCGCTGCCGGACCACCCGGTAGTGCCCGGCGGGCAGTGAGATCGGGCCATGCTCCTCGTGCGTGATCCGGCCGTGCGTCGGCACCTCGACGAACATCCGCTCCGCGTCGTCGAGGTCGGCGAGCAATCGCAGACCCGGCCCGCCGATCACGTGGGCATGGCCGGTCGCCTCACCGCGTGCCAGGACCATCCGGCCGCGCCGGTCGCGCGGAACCGGTGCGCAAGCAGGCACATCGGCCGGTGCTATCGGGACGACCAACACATCGCCCTGCCGGTACATTGAGACCTCCCAGGAGTTCGACTCTGTCGGGAGGCACGCTACCGCTGGCGTACGACAATCGGATCGCGCCCGGCGTCGGGCAGGAAGAGGGCGGCGAGCAGCAGGCCGTGCAGCGCCGCGATGACCGGCATGCCCGTCCAGTACTCGACCACATCGGGCAGCCGGCCCTCGGCGATCGAAGCGGCCGCGAGGTAGATGCTCCAGGTCACCAGGGCGGCCAGGGCGGCGAACACCCAGTACCGGCCACGGTGGCCGGGGCCTGGCCGAAGCCACCAGACCAGCACGTCGACCGCGATCCCGGCGACCACGAACGCGGCGAACGTGGAACGGTACTCGAAGGCGTCCACCGAGCAGCTCAAGAAACCGAAGACGCCGTACACGGCGGTCGCGGTCCCTACCGGTATCGACCATCTGCGGGCCAGCAACAGCAGCGGCGCCAGCAGGATGGCGTTGGTGAGGGCGACATCACCGGCCAGCATGGCGGCTCGGGTCCGGGTATCGCCGTCGCCCTCGCGGATGGTCGAAAACGCCTGCACGATCGACTCCGCCGACCAGCCCGCGGCGTTGGCGAAGGTGAGATACAGCCCGAACAGGCCGGCCGCGGCGCCGACGCTGAGCGCGGCGGGCAGGAACCGGGACAGCACCGGCGCCGACGGCAGCGACGGGTCTGCCCACGCGGACCGCAGCGGGCTGGTCAGGATCAGCAGCATCGACGCACCGAGCCCGAGGTGGCTCGGGCTGAAGACCGCCGCGAGGCTCTGTTCGATGCCGAATGCGCCGTGCCAGATCATGTCCGCCAACGCCGAGAGCAGAAACAAGCCCAGAGCCAACACGGTCGGCCCGTAACCGACCGGGATGGCGTCGATGCCGCGACGGCCGGCCAAGACATTGCGCCACACCAGCCAGCAGACCCAGCCAGCGGTGGCGACGAAACCGGAGTAGAAGACCGCGTGCCACGGCGTGAAGAACGTCTCCAGCTGCGGCCGGTTGGAATGGGCCCAAGCGTCGACGAACAGCCCGATGACGAACCAGATCCCGGCCAGCAGGGTGACCAGATCATCCCGGCGGGAGGCCAGCGGCCGGCTCTGGGTCGTCGAAGGCGCGGGCCACCAGCGCTCGCGCAGCTTTGCGGCAACGGCCATCGCGGTCCTCCCCGGCCAGGCAGACCAAGAGAGCCTTCAATATACCAAGCTGGCCACTACCTCGTGGCGGCTCCGCGCCACGCCGAATTAGGTTGGCGTCATGAACACGGAGCCGATCGCCACCTGGGAACCCGCCGCTGGCCTGCTTCGCCTGCCATCGGGGCGCCTGGTGCGCGGCCGTGGCCTCCGCCGGCCGCTGCCACCCGGTCCCCCGCCGACCTTCGGCGTGTACCTCCTGGGCCGCACCCCGCCGCCCGTCGAGTGGCAGAGCCGGTGGCTGCGCTGGCCCGACTTCTGGCTGCCCAGCGACCACCGGCAAGCACGCGACACGCTCCACGAGGCGTGGGAGCGCGCCGCGACCGAACGCGTCGAGCTCGCCTGCGGCGGCGGCCGGGGCCGCACCGGCACGGCGCTGGCCTGCCTCGCCGTCATCGACGGGGGGCCCCCGGACGGGGCCGGCGCGGTTGTGCCGGG
>NZ_JAIBNX010000025.1:15177-25107 GCF_026130045.1 Micromonospora sp. CPCC 205371 | reverse complement strand
GCGGGGCCCGCCCCGGCCGGCAGCAGGCCGCCCCCCCCGCCACGGACGGCGGCCCGCCGGACGAGGCGGCCGCGTTCGTCCGGCGACACTACGACAGGCATGCCGTCGAGACACCGTGGCAACGCCGGTACGTCCAGCGCTTCGCCGTCTGACACGGCCCTCCGCCGCGATACAGAAATTCGGACTAGTACGACAATCGCAAAAGGACCTTGTCGTTATTCCGTCGCTCACGCACGGCCATTCATAAGTTAGCCTGCGTCGATATAGACAAAGCCCACCGCAAGCGATCCCTCTGAAGGGAGTCTTTCGTCGTGCCATCAAGGAGGGCAATTCCCAATTCCACCCGCGGCCGATATGTGCGCCTAGCGGCGGCGGCAATGCTGGTCGGCTCGTTGCTCGCGGTTCCGTCGGTACCGGCATCCGCGCATCACGACCCCGAGCCCGGCCTCGGCCACTACGGCGCCCAAGGCCCGATCGACCGAGGCCGGCTACCGGCGTACGCCGCCGATCGCGTCGACGACCGAGCGATCGCACTGGCGCAGGCGCCGCAGCTCGCGGCGGCGCGCACGAGTTGGAACGTCGAGATGGACTTCGTGTTCCATGTCGATTATCAACTAAAGTTCCGGTCGCAGACGGACTATCTGTCGACCGAGCCCAGCCACCTCGGTGCGCTGTTGAAGAACCGGCCGCGAAACCTCGGAATCGACTCGCTCGGCCTGTACATGACCGACAGTGAAGTCGCGGAATTCGCACGCCGTCAGGAGCGGGGCGACCGCATTCCACTCATTCGCGCCGCCATCGGCGAGCCCGAGTCGAAGGTCGAGGGCCAGGAGCTTCGCTACGGTCCGAACTTCGGCGGAGTGTGGCAGGACCAGATGGACGGCGGAGCGATCGTTGTGGCGCTCGTCGACCCGTCACGCGCAAACCAGGCAAGGCTGGCGCAGATCGCCGGCGGCAAGGAGCACCTACGGGTGATCGACGTCGAGTACTCCTGGAACCAGGTCCAGGGTTTCCGCGACACGCTGCTGGCGGCGCTCGACAAGCGCGGCGTCCAGGCCGGGGTGCGCGTCAACTCGACTGGGCAAGGACGCAAGCTCGAAGTGTTCTCACCCGAACCCAAGTCCGTCACCTCGGACCTCCTGGGTCTCGTGCCGGGCAGTCTCGTGTCGGTCGTCGAAGGACCACTCGACGCGGAGGAAGGACCCCCGGGCGACACCCACCCCGAGGCCGAGCAGCAGCCGGGACTGTCGATCGAGCTCGACCCCGGAGGCATCTGTACCTGGGGCATCAACGGCCACTCGACCGTGTGGAACTATCTGGTCACCGCTGGCCACTGTGGTGATCCGCCCTTTGAGGAGTTCGCCGGCGCCTTCACGGACGATCTCGAAATCCATCAAGCCAACACCTTCGAGCTGACGCCCGGCAGCCAATACCTCGAATCGCGCAACAGCGCCGGCTGGGACATGAAGCGGATGGCGTCTCCGCAGGCGGACAGCAACTGCTACCACGCGGTGGGAAGCTGCATCCGGTACGTGCAATGGCGGGCGTTCCACAACTCGTGGGAGGTCGGCTCCGACATCGTCTGCGCATCGCTGGGCACCACGAACACGTACGTGTGCGGCACGGTGGCGGAGGAGAACTACTCCAGTGCCGCGGCGGGGTGCGAGGGTTCCCGCTGGGTGCGCTACAACATCGACACCACCAACGGTGATTCGGGGTCCGGCCTCATCGGTCCGGTCGCCAGCCCGGCGGTCACGATCGACGCGATCCACGCCTGTGGCTCCGGCACGTCGGGTTTCGGAAACACCGCCTTCGACGTGATGACCGAGACGATACTCACGTGGGACTTCAACTGCGCCAGCTCGGTCGTCACCGGGCGCGCGCCGACGGCCTGGGGAGCCTGTCCAGTCCTCGACCGGTGAATTCTCGCGGCGGGACGTGGTCCGGTACGGGCCACGTCCCGCCCCTACGCCGGAACCGAAACCAGGATGGAGGAGTCCAATTCATCGTGGAGTCCCGTTGGATCGCCGCCGTGACAGCTCTCGTGCTCGGTGCGGCCGGCTGCGCTCCACATGAGACGGACGCGGCACCGACGCCCTCGACGAGCGCGACGGCCTCGGCGGTGCTGGTCTTCGATACCGAGACGTGCCGCAACAGCGGCACCGTCCAGGCGCTGGGCGTGGTGTGGGAGCTCGTCGACGCGGTGCCGGTCGCGTGGCGGAAGACTGGCGAACGGGCGGGCAGCCTGAGCGTCGTCGAAGGCGAAAACGCCATATTCACGGCCGACGACGGCACGGAGCTGAAGGTCACCACCGGGCCGCACGAAGAAGAGTGCGTCGGCTGGCACGACGCCGGCGGCTGACGCCGGTAAGCCTTGACCGCCACATCCCCGCTCGGGACCGGCGCCAGGTCGCCGATGCCCACGCGGACGGTAGGACCGTGCCGGTGCGGACAACCGCCCAGGGTCAATCGCGGTATGCGCCCTCCGGCCAGATGACGGTCACCGGCACACCGGTCTCGTGGGCGTAGGTGACAACGTCTGCGGTGCCGCCGAAGGATCTGGCGGGAAGCCCATCCCATACGGCGAACAAGAGGTCAGCACGCTTGACCATCTCGATGCTGGCGTCCATATGGGACTGGGGTGTGGATTCTTCATGGGCGAGCTGGTGAACGTGCACGGCACGACTCAATAGCGCGTCGTACGCCTCGTGCGCGGACTCTGGCAAGGCATCACGATACTTTCTAGCGGGCACGACGACCTCCAGGCGCCCGCCAGCGTCGAGGACGGCGCGCGCGAAGATCTGATCAGCTCCGTCCGCAACGCAGGATATGCCCACAAGCGATCCGTCGGCGTAAGGCGTGAGCTCGGCCCGAACGGCGTGGTCGACGATGGCCTCGACTTCAGCGGTGAAGCCGCGGTGTCCGCTGATCGCTATTCGCGTCATGGATCATCTCTGTACACCCGGTGGAGTCGCTCGTCCAGTTTGGTGGCGGCGCTGCCGACCTGGCCGAGGCTGACCCCTCCGCGACTCTTGTGACCGGGGGAAGCGGTGCGGGAACCGTCCTCGGCACACGAGCCCGGATGGCATCATCGGGCGCATGCCAACCACCGTGACCGTCATCCGCGACGGCGGCGTCCGTGCACGCGGTTATCGCGACGGCGATGCCATCGTTTACGACTGGGGGTTCACCTGGCAGGGAGTCGACTACCAGCAACGCAGCTTCGTGCTGCTCGACACCGGATTCCAGATCAACCAGCCAGTGATCATGCCGAAGCAGCAGCGCGGCTGGTGGTACTGCGACCTCGTCCGAGTCGTCGATAATGGCCACACCGTGCACGTCGATGACCATTGGATCGACGTCATCGTCGGGCCGCCCGACCATCCGTACCGGGTGCTCGACCTTGACGAGTACGCCGACGCCATCGCCACTGGCGACATCGACACTGTCACCGGCATTGACGGACTACGCCGTACGCAGATGTTTCTCGACCGGCACCTCAACCGTCGGCACGACACCCGACGTGACAGTTGGCCCGACTTCCCGCCCGGCGCCATCGCCGCCCTGGCCGCTCTTCCGATCACCCCGCAGTGGGAACTCCTGGACAAGTAACCCGGGCAAGCGGCCCGCACCAGGCCGGCGAGGGCACGGGAGCGGCTGTGTGGCGGCCGAAGGCACCCCCCTTGCTCACGGTGATCATGGAACGCGTAGGCGAGCTTCTCCGCTCCGAATTACGGCTGCTGAGCCACGAACGCCGAGCTATCGTGCTCCGATGCAGGCGTATGAGGCCCAGCGGGCGACAAAGGCCGCCATGTCGATCGCCCGGTCGCTCGGCCTCATCGCCCACGACGCCGCCGTCCTGCACAACTCGAACAAGCTCACCCTTCGCCTGCAGCCCTGCGACGTGCTGGCCAGGGTGGCGCCGGCGGCGCACCAGTGCGCCCAGCTCGAAGTGGATGTCGCTCAGCGGCTGGCCGAGGTCGGGAGCCCGGTGGCCGCGCTGGAAGCGCCCGAGGTCTTTGTCCTGGACGACTACGTGGTCACCTTGTGGACCTACTACGAACCGGTGCCTACTCAAGCGATCCGACGTGCGGACTACGCCAGCGCGCTCGAACGTCTGCACGCCGGAATGCGCAAGATCGACCTGCCCACCCCGCACTTCACGGACCGGGTTTCTGAGGCCCAGATGCTCGCGGCCGACCAAGACCGGACGCCGGAGCTGGCCGACGCGGACCGGGCCTTCCTCGCCGGCACGTTAGAACGCCTGCGCCGAGCGGTCAGCGAGAGCGGCCGGCCCGAACAGCTCCTGCACGGCGAACCTCATCCGGGCAACCTGCTCTCGACCCATGCCGGCCTGCTTTTCATCGACTTCGAGACGTGCTGCCGGGGACCGATCGAGTTCGACTTGGCCCACGCACCCGACGAGGTCGGAGACCACTACCCGGGCGTCGATCAGGACCTGCTCCGAGACTGCCGGACCCTCATGCTGGCGATGATCACAATGTGGCGCTGGGATCGCGACGACCAATTCCCCGACGGCCACCGGCTCGGCGTCGAGTGGCTGAGCGAGATCAGGAAGGCAACGGCTCGGTCTGGATAAGTACGCCGACCCGTGTCGACGGCCTGACGACTCGACAGCCCCGCGGTGACCTCGGGGCGCAGAGATCGGGAAAGCTCGTGAAAGGCCCGTGCAAGGGGGTGTGTGCTTCGCTGTCTCTGATCGAGGCACGGGGGCGATCGAACTTGCTTGAAGCGAATGAGTGGTTTCTGGGGCACTCGTTGGCGGAGCGGCTTCGGGCCGGCCCGCCGGCCGGAGACGTCGACGACGAGCGTGGCCGGATCCGGCTGCGGATGTGGAAGGACGAGCCCGTCCACCGCGATGTCCCGGACGGCATCGGCGCCCAGCTCGCCCGGCACGGGCTGGACGAAGCCGGGCTGGTCCGCATCCTGGGCGAGAGCCCGGAATCCGTACGCGCTCGATTTGGTGGCGACGGCGCCGCCCCGCCGGGATTCGCCACGCGGGTGGCCGAGGCGTGGCGCCGGTTCGGCACGGCCGCACCCAGCGACGAGGAGAGGCAGGCGACACTTCCCGGCTTCGCGCCGCTCGTGGCGCCGCTGCTGCGGGAGGCCCGCCACCGGGTGCGGAGCCGGGTGGACGAGCTGGTCGGCGCCCATACGCGCCTCTCGGTCGAGGGTGTGGCGAACACGTTGGGTATCGGGCCGGTGGAGGCCGTCGACCACCTGACCGCGCGGACGCTCGTGCTGGAGCTCAATGTGGCGCGGGTACGCGGCACCCTGGCCGGCGCCGGACCGCGCGAGCGCTACGAGCACTTCCTCCGCCTCCTGGGGCAGCCGGATTACGGCTTGGCCATCCTGCGCGAGTACCCGGTGCTCGCCCGCGACCTGGTTCGACTGATCGACAACTGGCAGGCCAGCCGGCTGGAGTTCGTCGACCGGCTCGTCGCGGACTACGACGAGATCGCGGATCGGTGCGGTGGCCGGGCCGCCCTGGGCGACCTGGCCGAGGTGCGGTTCGGTGCCGGAGACAGCCATCGGCAGGGCCGGTCCGTGGCCGTCGTCCGGTTCCAGACCGGCGTGCGCGTGATGTACAAACCGCGGCGCCTGGAGGTGGACCGGCACTTCCAGGAGTTGGTGGCGTGGCTGAATGCCCGCGGCGATCACGAGGCACTGCGGACCTTCTGGGTCTTCGACCGGCCCGGGTACGGCTGGACGGAGTTCATCGACGCCGCGGCGTGCGCCGACCGCGCCGCCGTCGGCCGGTTCTATCAGCGGCAGGGCGCGTTGCTGGCGCTGTTGCATACGCTCGGTGCGATCGACCTCCACCTGGAAAATGTCATCGCCGCCGGCGAGCATCCGGTCGTCATCGACCTCGAGGCGCTCTTTCACAGCTGGCAGATGCGGGCGACGCGCAGCGCGGGCGACCAGGTCTCGCAGGTCGCCGGCGACCTGATGCGCCGCTCGGTCCTGACCGTCGGCCTGCTGCCCACACCGATGGTCTGGGCCGACGGCAACGAGGTCCAGCAGCTCGACCTCAGCGGGATCACCGGTGCCGGCGGCCAGTTGACGCTGTCACCGCTGGCCACGTTCGACGAGCCAGGCACGGACCAGATGCACCTGGTGCGTCACCGGATCGCGATGCAGGACGCGGACAACCTGCCGTCGCTGCACGGCGCACATCCAGATGTGGTCGAGTTCCGGGACGAGTTGATCCAGGGCTTCCGGTCCATGTACCGGACGCTTCTGCTCAACCGGGAGGCGCTGGGCGACGCCGACGGCCCGCTCGCCGCGTTCGCGCACGACGAGATCCGGGTCGTCGTACGCCCCACACACCAGTACATGAACGTGATCGCTGAGGCGCGGCATCCCGACCTGCTTCGGGACGCGCTGGACCGGGACCGGTTCTACGAGAACCTGTGGTCCGCACACCACGATCGCCCGAACCGGGACGCACTGATCGCCTCCGAGCTGGCCCAGATCCACGGCGGCGACGTGCCGATCTTCCTGACCACGCCGTCGTCCACCGGTTTCGTCGGCGCAGACGGCACCGTACTGGCCGGCATGGTGGACCGCTCCGGGATGCGGATCGCACGGGACCGGCTGGCCGCCCTGTCCGGCGAGCAGCTGGCCCGCCAGACCTGGTTCATCCAGGCATCACTCACCGCGTTGATCATGGGTGATCCCGCGCGCTGGCCGGCCCAGCCGGCGCTCGAAGGCACGGCCGCGCCGGCGCCGGCCGGCGGATACCTCGAAGGTGCCGCCCGCATCGCCGACCGGCTGCTGGAAACGGCCATTGTAGACGGTGACCGGATCGGCTGGCTGGGCCTGAATCTCGTCGCCGACAAGGTGTGGAACCTCAACCCGGCCGGCATGGACCTGTACAACGGCATCAGCGGCATCGGCTTCTTCCTCGGCTACCTCGCCAAAGTCAGCGGCGACCCCGCCTACCGGCGCGCCGCCGAGCGCGTGGCCGGCATGATGAGCCGGCAGGCAGACGACTGGCTCGCCTCACCCGTGCGGCCCATGGCCGACGACCTCGGCGCGTTCGGTCGGCTGGGCGGACCGGTGTACGCGCTGAGCCACCTCGCGCTCGTGCTGGATCGCGACGACCTGGCCGACACCGCGGAACGCCTCGCCGACCTGATGATTTCGAGGGTCGGCGACGACCACGCGCTCGACGTGATCGGCGGTGCGGCGGGCGCCATACTGGCCCTGCTGTCCCTGCACGCGATCCGCCCCGCGCCGGCGGTCCTCGACGGCGCCCACACGATGGCCCGGCACCTGATGGCAGCGGCTGAGGAGATCGGCACCGGGCTGGCGTGGCGGGGAGCGGTGAACCCCGAGGCGCCCCTGGCCGGCCTCTCGCACGGCGCGTCCGGGGTGGCGCTGGCGCTCGCCCGCCTGGATCGCCGGACCGGGTCGACCACCCACCGCGGGCCGGTCAGCGCCGCGCTGCGCTTCGAACAGACTTTGTTCGACGCCCGGATCGGCAACTGGCGAGACCTGCGCACCGGTGTGGGTGGCTCGCACGACCTCGTCACCTGGTGCCACGGCGCCGGCGGCATCGGCCTGGTCCGGGCGGAGCTGCTGGAGTACGCGGACGACCCGCTGGCGGTGCGGCGCGAGCTGCGAGCAGCGGCCCTCGCGATCAGCGAGCTCGGCTTCCAAAACCTGCGGAACCATTCGCTCTGCCACGGGCACCTGGGCAACAGCGAGGCGCTCCTCATCGTGGCTCGGCGCCTCGGCGACCCCGACCTGGTCCGCAGGGCGGAGACGACCGCCGCGGCCACCCTGGCCGACGTCGACGAGCGGCGGTGGCGCTGCGGCGTACCGCTCGGTGTGGAGACCCCCGGCCTGATGAGTGGGCTGGCGGGCATCGGATACGGCCTGCTGCGATTCGCCGGCGCGGACTCGATCCCGTCGGTACTTCTGTTGGACCCGCCGATGCCGCGCACGGCGGCATCCATTCATTGAAAGGGGAATAGTCATGGATCACGTCAAGGCATGGAAGGACCCGGTGTACCGCGCGTCGCTCGCCCCGCAGGACCGCAATGGTCTGGCACCTCACCCGGCCGGAGCGATCCAGCTGGCCGACGATGAGCTGACGCTCGTCGCGGGCGGCGCGCTCACGCTCGAACCGTGCGCCAGCACCTGGCCGTGCCCGACATTCATCTGCTGACGTTCGTCGCCCGCCTGCCGACCGCCTACCGGATCGGCAGGCGGGCGACCGCCAGCACGCGGCGCACGTGTGGCTGCACGCCGCGCAGACCGAGTGTGACCGCGGTCCTTCTGGCCTGCTGGTAGCCGGCTGCCAGCGCGGCTACGCCGGCGGCGTCGATGAACGGGACGGCGGCCATCTGCAGCAGGACCGCGGTGGGGCGCCGGGCGAGTGCGTCGAAGATGGCCCGGCGCAGCTCGTCGGCGTTGTCCCGGTCGATCTCGCCGGCGACGGCCACGGTCAGCGTGCCGTAACGGGACGGCGCCGTGGTCAGGCTCAACCGCCCCGCGTCTGGCACGTCGTTCCAGTGCGGCGGGGTATCGCTGAGCATGGCGTGCCGCAGCCAGGTCAGGGTGCTGGACAGCAGGCGGGAGACGTGCATCTGCGAGATGCCGCACCGTTCGGCGATCTCGGTCTGCGTGAGGTTGCCGTAGAAGCGCAGCACGAGAATCCGCCGCTCGCGTTCGGGCAGGCGGGCCAGCAGCGACCTGAGGGTGAGCCGGTCATCGACGGCGGCCAGTTCGCCGTCGACTTCGCCGATCAGATCGCCGCGTTCGGCCGTACCGTCACCGGACCCGTCACCGGACAGTGGCGTGTTCAGCGACAGCAGGTTGTAGCCCTCGGCCGAGAGCAGCGCCGCGTCCACCTCCTCCGTGGAGGTGTGCAGCCGATCGGCGAGCTCCGTGGCGTTGGGCGCGCGTGAAAGCGTGTTGGTCAGGTCCGAGCCGGCCTGGCGGAGCTGACCGACCAGCTCCTGCATGCGCCGCGGCGCGCGAATGCCCCAGGTGCGATCGCGGAAGTGCTTTCGCAGCTCCCCCAGGATCGTGACGGTCGCGAACGCGGTGAACGACCCACGCACGGGGTCGTATCGGTTGACGGCCTTGACCAGGCCGAGCCGGGCGACCTGCTCCAGGTCGGCAAACGGTTCGCCGCGGTCGCGGTAGCGGCGGGCGAGCCGGTGAGCCAGGGGAAGGCACCGCTCCACGACCTCCGCCCGCACCACCGCCCGCGTGGCCGGCGCCTGGGCCACGCGCTCGCAGTACCGCATCGCCTCCTGGTCGAGGTCGATCCGCCCATCGTCAAGTCCCAGACCCACACGACCCTCCTCGAGACAGGGCGCACGAAGCTGAAGCACTTCTACCCACCTGCCTGCTGGCGATAACGTGTTTCCAGGGTCGAGCCAGCGGGTAACCGATGGCCTACGCCCGACAGCGCGAGGTGCCATGGCCGCCGACATGCAGTGCCCCATCAGGTACCAGGACTCGTTCGCTGTCGCCCGGGTCGTGGGCGTTCTCGACATCGCCGGCACCGTGGTGGTCAGGTCCACGCTTCTCAAATGTCTGGCGCAGGGCCCCGAGGCGGTGCTCGTCGACCTGAGCCGGATGCGTCTTGCCGACCCCGCCGCCCTGTCGGTCTTCCTCGCCGTGGCACGCCAGGCCGCACGGTGGCCAGCGGCGCAGGTCGTGCTCTGTGCACCGCAGGCCGACGCCGCCCGCCTGCTGCGCGCGCGGGCGATAGATCGCCGTTGCCCCGTCGCGCCGAGCATCGCCGCCGCCACCGGCTTGCTCCGGCCGGGTCAGGCGCCGCCGTCGATCCGCGAGGACCTGCTGCCGGTCGTGGGAGGTGGGCGCCCGCCCCCGGCGGGGGGCCCCGCTGGCTGGCCGCCGTCGGGGGGGGCCGGGTGGCGCCCGCCC
>NZ_JAIBNX010000025.1:0-15167 GCF_026130045.1 Micromonospora sp. CPCC 205371 | reverse complement strand
CGCCCGCTGCCCCCCCGGGCTTGCGCCCGCCGGGCGAGGCGCGGCCGTCGATGCGGGAGGACCTGCTGCCGGACGTGGGAGCCGGCCGCCGCACCCGTGAGGTGGTCACCGATGCGTGCGTCCGCTGGAGGGTGCCTGAGCTGATCGGACCGGCGTGCACGGTCGCCACCGAGTTGGTCTTCAACGCGGTCGTGCACGCCAGCACGATCATGACGCTGCTGCTTTCGCCGCGCGGCCGGTACCTGCACATCGCGGTGCGCGATGGCAGCACGCGGCTGCCCGTGCTGGAGCGCGAGGTGAGCCTGACAGCACTCCGCGGCCGAGGCCTCGGTCTGGTCGACGCGATGTGCCGCCGGTGGGGCAGCCTTCGGGTGGACGGCGGCAAGGTGGTCTGGGCCACGCTCGACCTGCCCACCGGGCGCGCGTGAATTCGGTCGGATCTTTTGGGGGGCACATGACGGCATCAACGGCCAGGGCCGGTACCCCGGCGCCGGTTCCGGGGTGCGGGGCGCTGCGGTTCCCGGGCGCCTATCCCCCGCAGGCGGACTCCGCGCTGTTGACCGCCGCCGCAGCCGCCGCGCCGATCCCGCCGGGCGCCCGGGTGCTGGACGTGTGCACGGGCAGCGGGGCACTGGCGCTCGCGGCTGCCCGGCTCGGCGCGGGCGAGGTGACCGCGGTAGACGTGTCCAGGCGGGCCGTCATGTGTGTACGACTCAACGCGTGGGCGCGCGGCTTGCCGGTACGCGCGCGGCGCGGCTCGCTCGCCGACCTGCTGGCGGCGCCGCCGTGGACGGCGACGCGCGACGAGCCGGCGCGAAGGTCTTACGACGTGGTACTGGCCAATCCCCCTTACGTACCCTGCTCTTCCGAGTCGGTGCCGACCGGGCGCGAGCGTGCCTGGGACGCCGGGCCGGACGGGCGCGCCGTGCTGGACCCGTTCTGCCTCGCGGTGCCCGGCCTGCTGTCCGAGGCCGGGTTCGTGCTGCTGGTGCACTCGCATGTGTCCGATGTGGAGCGTTCGCTGGCCCTGCTGCGCGACGGCGGGCTCCAGACGGCGGTGGTGGCGCGGCGGCGGGTGCCGTTCGGACCCGTCATGCGGGCGCGCACCGCCTACCTGGAAGCCACGGGGCTGATCAGGCGCGGCCAGCGCCACGAGGACCTGGTGGTGATCCGTGCCTCGCGCCGCTGAGCCACGCCGGGTGGTTTTGGTGCCAGGCGGGCCGATGCTGGTGGAGGGACCGGTGGAGCTGGTCCTGCCGGACGGCACCGCGGTCTGCTCGGAACGGTTCGTGGTAGCGGTGTGCGTGTGCCGCCGCAGCAAGCGGTACCCGTTCTGCGACACCAGCCACCGCCGCCGCGTACGCGTACAGCCGGACGAGCAGTCCTCAGCGTAGCGCCGACCGGCCGGCCCGCCAGTTGCCCAGCAGGTGCTCGCCGAGCCGGTCCTCCAGCAGTTCGGTCGCCTGAATGCCGAAGACCACGTCCGCCGCGAGGTCCGGCTCCCGTTCGAGCAAATCGCCGAGGACGTCGTGCCGCATGACCTGCTCATGGACGGCGTCCGCCTCGACGTGTTCGGTGTAGAAGAGCCGGCAGGCGGGGTCGCCGCCCAGACGGGCGAGAGCCTCGTCCATCCGCTGCGCGCTCGGGCCGGTGGTGATCTCGGCGGCGGTGAAGTGACCCACCAGCGCGCCCCGCCACCGCCGGTGCAGGCCGAACAGCGACATCATGTTCACCGTGGCGAGCGCGCACGCCGGCACCCGGTCCAGGTAGTACAGGTACTCCGGTGACAAGCCGGCGGCGGCGAGCAGGTCGGCGAACAGGCGCGAGTGCATCCGCTCGGCCCGGCCGGCGCCGAACTCGTCGTACTCCACCGCGACCAGAGCGGCCTTCGCGCGCCCATCGAGGCGGGGAATGACCCACGCGTGCGGCTCGGCCTCCTTGTGGTGGTAGATCGAGCGCACGGCGAAGTACTCCCGCATCTGCCACCACTCGCCCTTGTCGCGCAGGAAGTGGCTGACGCCGGTGCCGGGCACCGGTTCGACGAGCAGCGCGTCCAGGACCTCCGCCACGTCGGTCCCGCCCGCCACCCGCTCGGCCATCGCGGCCAGGAACACCGCCTCCAGCTCGGCGCGCAGGCGCAACAGGTCGGCGTCCCACTCCCATTCGGGGTCGACGCCGGCGAAGCCGCGGTAGTGCAACTCGTAGCACAGGTGCAGGGCCAGTTGGAGGTCGTCGCCGAACGGGTCGGCGCCGCCCACCACGGCGGACGGTGCGATCCCGCCGGTCAAGGCCGCGACGACCGCCGCCGAGAGCGGGCCACGAGGGCCGGGGAGCGTAAGAGTCGCGCTAGTCACGGACTGGTGTTACCCCGGCGGCGCCGGTTTCATCCCGCAGCGTCAGCTCCGTCACCACCGCCGGAAGACCGGCCACACCGGCGGTGCGCCGCTGGCGGTCCGCGCCGGTGCCGCCGGATCGCAGCCGGTCCAGCAGCGCGTGTACCGCCAGTAGGTCGCCGGTGTCGGCAAGCGCGTCCCGCACGTGGTCGAGCAGCGCCGCCGCCAGGTCGGTGCCCGGCCCCCGCCGGTCCAGTCCAAGGTGGCCTCCTGGGCGGGCGCGCCCGTGGCGGGGGCCGTCCCAGCCCCGGGCGCCGCCCGCCTGCGCCGGCACCGGACCCGCCTCCCGCCCGCGGCCGAGGTCAGCGAGCGCGGTGCGGACCAGCGCTCGGGCCAGTAGCGCCTGAAGGACCGCCTCGTCCACCGTGGACGCCGTGTCGGCGACCCGGAACTCCACAGTGGGCAGTCGAGGCGACGGCCGCGCGAACCAGAACGTCTGCGCCTCGTCGGCCACCACTCCGTACTCGATCAGCCGGCCCACCTCCGCCCGGAACGCGGCATGGTCCGGCAGGTACGGTGCCAGCCCGGAGCCGGGAAAGCGAGACTGCTGCACGATCCGCCAGCTGCCGTACCCGGTGTCCCGCTCCCGGTAGAACGGCGAGTTGACCGACAGCGCCAGCAGGGTGGGCAGCCAGCGGGCCACGTGGTTGACCACGGCGACCGCGGTGTCCTTGTCGGCCACGCCGATGTGCACGTGGCACCCGCAGGCCTCGTAGTCGCGGGTCACCTCGCCGTACATGTCGTCGATGGCGGCGAACCGGGCCAGGCTGGACGGCACCGCGCCGCCGGACCCGCGTACCGGCGAACCGCTCGCCACCACGACGGCGCCGTGGTCCCGCGCGGCGCCCGCCACCGCCCGACGGCCGGCCTCCAGATGCACACGCAGGTCGGCCGCGCTGGTGCAGACACCGGTGGCCGCCTCGACCTGGGTGTCCCGCAGCTCCCGCTGTACCGTCGCACCCACCGGCAGCTCAGCGGCCGAGGCCCGGGCCACGACCTTCTCGGCCAACGGGACGGTCGCTCCGGAGCCCGGGGCGACAAGCAGGAACTCCTCCTCGACACCCATCGTCTCGGCGCTCATGACGAAACGCGATACCCGGCGGAGATCAGGACAAAACGCGGCGTTTTAGCTGGTCATCGGGCGGGTAGCTGAGCCGCTATGACAACCAACAGCGAGGTGGTCCTGGTCGGCGGACCGCGCGACGGCGACGTGGTGGAGGTCGGCGCCCCTGGCCTGGTGGAGATCGAGGCCGCCGGCATGGTGCACCGCTACATCCCCACGAAGCAGACCCGGCCAGTGGGGAACGCCGACCTGCCGGCCTACAACTACGACGGCATGGTGAACCCGGCTGGCGCCCAGGACGGCGTGGAAGACGCCGACAAGCGGATGGCGTCGCCTCTCGCCGAGGAAGAGAAGCCCTAGCGTCCCCGACTAGGCGGTCAGCCGCCGGTGGATACCCGCCGGACCAGGCGCCAGGCGTCGCGGTAGTCCGGCGCCGGATCACCGAGCGCCGCCGTCGCGCAGGCCGCCCCCTGCTCACGCAGCGACTGGGCCACCGTTGTGAGGCCGTGCTCCAGCGCGGCGGGCGAGTCGTCCCAGCCGCTGACCCGCAACGGCCCGGTCGCCTCACGCAGGGCGCCGAGCGCGAGTTGGTCGCTCATGGCGGCGACGGCGTCGAGGCCGGGCTCCGCTGCCAGCAGGGTGGCCATGACCGTGCGCGCGTCGGCCGGGTCGCTGGTGCGGCACACGCCGACCGGTACCTGGGACCAGTCGATGCCGAGGCCCCGCGCGGCGTCGCGGTATCCGGCCAGCCGGTCCCGCGTGACCGGGTAGGCGACGGTGTCGGGGGCGACGCCGGAGCGCACGAAGGTATCGCGGCGCCGGTCGAGCGGGAAGCTCAGCACGGCCGGACGCCGGGCGGTCGCGAACACCTCGGCGCCCACCGCGCGGGCCGCCGCGCGGTTGTCGATGCCCACCGTCGTGGTGCCATCGCGGTCGGGTCCGCCGTGGATGACGACGGGGGGGGGGGGCCGGCCCCCCGGGGCGAGGCCGGGGCCGTCGCCCGGGGCCGCCCAGCCGCCGTCCGCGCCCCCCGCCGCGCCGACCACGCGGTCGCGGTCGTCGTCGCCCGCGCCGGTCGGCACGATCAGCAGCCCGTACCCGCGGTCGGCGCACACCTCGGAGATGCCGGCCAGGAAGGCGACGGCCTGCGGGTCGTCGAAGGCGTAGGTGAGGTGCTCGCCCAGCACGACGCCAAGGGTGCGGGTGGCGCCGTAACGCAGGGACCGCGCGCTCGGGTCCGGTCCGGCGTAGCCGAGCGTCGCGGCGGCTCGCAGGACCTTGGCCCGGCTCTCAGCGGATACCCGCTCCGGCTGGTTGTAGGTGTACGACACGGTCATCGGCGACACACCGGCCGCCCGAGCGACGTCTGTCATCGTCACCCGGCGGGCGGTGGGTTGACGCGGTTGCACACCAGCATCTTAGCTGTGTAGCGTTACACAATGCGCTCGGCGCCGCCGCATCAGCACCTGATCACCGCCGCCTACCTCGCAGCAGCCGCCTTCGGCACGTTCTGGGGCACGTGGGGCTCGGCCGTGCCGAGCGTGCGCGACCAGGCCGGCCTCGGCGATGCCCAGCTCGGCAGCGCGCTGCTGTTCATCAGCGCCGGCGCGCTGCCCGCGATGCTCCTGACCGGCCGGGCCCTGGACCGCTGGGGGCTGCGCAGCACCGCCTTCCTGGTCGCCGCCCTTGGCGGGGCAGGGCTCGCGGCCGCTATCGCGGCTGACGGGCTCGTCAGCCTCTGCGCCGGACTCACCTGCGTGGGCATCGCCAGCGGCGCGGCCGACGTCGGCATGAACTCGGTCGCCGGCCGCGCCGAGAAACGCACCGGCCGGCCGATCATCACCCGGACCGGCGCGGTGTTCTCCACCGCCGTCGTCGTCTCCAGCCTCGGCGCCGGTGGTGCGTTCGCTCTCGGCGCGGCCACCTGGGTGCCGTTCGCGGCCGTGCTGTTGCTGTCGGCCCTGGCCGGTACCGGCATCTACCGCGCCCTGCCCCCCGACAGGTCTGGACCGGCGCCGGTCGCACCGGGCGGCCAGGCCGGCATCCGGATGCCGGTCGTGCCGCTGCTGCTCGTGGGAGTGCTCGGCGCGCTCGCGTTCGCCAGCGAAAACGCCCACCAGAGCTGGGGCGCGGTCTTCCTAGAGGACGTGCTGGCCACCGGACCCGGCATCAGCGCTATCGCACCAGCCGTGTTCGCCGCCGTCGTCGCGGCCACCCGCTTCGCGATCAGCACGCTGGAACCCGCCCACGCCCGGCTGGTGCTCGTCCTCGGAGCCATCGTGGCGGCCGCGGGCGCGACGGTCGTGGCCCGCGCCCCGACCGTACCCGTCGCCGTGGCAGGACTCGTCCTGGCCGCCGCCGGGACCGCCGCACTGTTCCCGACACTGCTGAGCATCGTCTCGCGCAACGTCGTCGAATCCTCGCGCGGGCGCGCGACCTCGATCGTGACGGTGGTGTCCTACCTCGGCTTCCTGCTGGGACCGGTCTACGTCGGAGTGTGGGCCTCCGCTACCGGCCTGCGAGGCGCGATGCTCGCGGTAGCGGCGCTCGGCCTCGCCCTCGCCGCGCTGACGCTCCCCCTGCTGGCCCTGAGCCGATACACGGCGACACCCCAGCCCGCTCACGTGAGTCACCACCCCTAAAGCGTCCTAGGACAATAGGACCTCGGGTCGGACGTTGTGGTTGCGGGCGAACAGGTTGCCGGGGTCGTACCGGCGCTTGACGGCCGCGAGCCGCTCATACGTCCACGTTGGATAGACCGCGGCGACGTCGTCGTCGGTGGCGGAGGCGAGGAAGTTCGCGTAAGCGCCGCTGACGTGAGGCGCGAGCCTGCCCCAGATGGCTTCCAGCCCGGGACCAGCGGCCTCGACGACCGGCTTCGGACCCGCGATGGTGGTCACGAACATCAGCTCCGCGCGGCGATGCGCGTACGCGGTCGCATCGTCTGGCACCTGTGACACCGCGCCGCCGACGCTGCGAATGGAGATGATCGGCGACCGCTCCGCTGCCCCGACCTCGGTGAGGATCTGGAGGACCTCGGGCACCGACTCCTTGTCGACGAACCCGCTGCGGGTCACCAGCTGGATGCCGGGCGGCGGTGTCATGCCATCCACGAGCGTGTCCACATAGGGTGTCAGCGCGACATCGTCGTCGAGCACCGTGCCGAGCCGGCGGATCGGGTCCAATGCCTGGGCCGCGAGATCCGGATCATCCCCGTCGAAGGCGACGTGGATCTCCACCGGCGCCTCGGGGCCACCGGCGAACGGGTTGGCGAGGTTCGCGATCGACGTGAGCTCGGCGGGCGCCGTGCGGAGGTAGTCCGCCCACCCGGCAAGCACGCCGGCAGCCTCCGACGCCGGGAAGGTGATCTTGCCATAGAAGACGTCGGTCGTCGGATGGGCCACGAAGTCGAAGGCGGTCACGACGCCGAAGTTTCCGCCGCCACCACGGATCGCCCAGAACAACTCCGGGTTCCGTTCCGCGCTGGCGCGCACGACCTCACCGCTGGCGGTGACCACCTCCGCGTCCACCACGTTGTCCAGGGCCAGGCCGTACTTCCTGACCTTCCAGCCGATGCCACCGGTCAACGTCAGCCCGCCGACACCGACGCTTTTGGTGTCGCCCGAGGAGATCGCCAGACCGTGCGGGGCCAGGGCGGCGGCGACCTGACCCCAGGTGGCGCCGCCGCCGATCCGCACGCGGTGACGGTCCTTGTCGACGACCTCGACGCTCGCGAGCCCGCGCAGGTCGATCACGACGCCGCCGTCATTGGTGCCAAAGCCCGGAAAACCATGCCCGCCGCCGCGCACGGACAGCACCAGCCCGGCGCCGGCCGCGAACCTGACACCCGCTTGCACGTCGGCAACGCTCCTGGGCCGCAGGACATAGGCCGGACTACCCGAGACCAGTACCGAGCCACTGGCTGACGCGTACTCCGCCGCGCCCGGTTCGATGATGTCGCCGCCGAAGTCACGGCGAAGGGTTTCAAGCGCTGAATTCATGAACATGGAGGCGCCGCCCGCCCCATCTTTGTGACGGCGCGGCCATGTGACATGGACCACCGACCGCGGACGTCACAAACCGGTGGGCACCGGTGTCATGGCTGTATGGACCCCGCCACGGAAGCGTTCGTCGCCCACCGCAACCTGCTGTTCACCGTCGCCTACGAGATGCTCGGCTCGGCCGCCGACGCCGAGGACGTCCTGCAGGAGACCTGGCTGCGGTGGGCGGCCATCGACCTCGACACCGTGCGGGACCAGCGTGCGTACCTGGTCCGGATCACCACACGCCAGGCGCTGACCCGGCTGCGAACGCTCCGCCGCCGCAAGGAGTCCTACGTCGGCCCGTGGCTGCCCGAGCCACTGCTGACCGCGCCCGACGTGGCCGACGATGTCGAGTTGGCCGACAGCGTCTCGATCGCGATGCTGCTGGTACTGGAGACGCTCACGCCGACCGAGCGGGCGGTGTTCGTGCTGCGGGAGGTGTTCGACCTGGCCTACGACGAGATCGCCGAAGCCGTCGACAAGAGCGCCGACGCGGTACGCCAGATCGCCCATCGCGCACGGGCGCACGTGGCCGCACGACGACCACGCGAGGTCGTTTCTCCAGCCCAGACCCGCGACGCCATCGACGCGTTCCAGCGCGCGATCGAAACGGGCGACCTGCAACGCCTGCTCGACATCCTCGCGCCGGACGTCGTCCTGCTGGGTGACGGCGGCGGAGTCGCGCCGGCCGCGCTGGCACCCATCGTGGGGGCCGGCAGCGTGGTCGAGGTGCTGGGCAGGATCGACGCCACCGCGGTGTCGCTGCGACCGGCACAGGTCAACGGCCATCCGGCATTGATCTTCCGGCGGGATGGCGAAATCGACACCGTCATCGCGGTACGCGTCGAGGACAAGCTCATCACGGGGCTCTACGCTGTCCGCAACCCCGAGAAGCTGTCGCACCTGGAGCGAGAAACCGCCCTCCGCCGGCTTCTCTGAGGTCGCGGAGGTGCGCACGTGACGGCAAGGGAGCGGTTGGAGCGGTTCGAGGCCAACCGCCGGCGCCTGTTCGGGGTGGCCTACCGGCTGCTCGGGGAGGCGTCCGAGGCCGAAGACGTGGTGCAGGACGCCTACCTACGCTGGGAGCGCAACGACACCGCCGTCTCACCGGAGGCGTGGCTGACCAAGGTGGTCACCAACCTGTGCCTGGACCGGCTCACCTCCGCGCGGGCGCAACGGGAACGCTACGTCGGGCCGTGGCTGCCCGAGCCGGTCGTCACCGGTGGCGACGCGCTCGACCCGCTGGAGACCGTCGAGCAGCGGGAGCTACTGTCGCTGGGGATGCTGGTACTGCTCGAACGGCTCACCCCGCCGGAGCGGGCGGCGTTCGTGCTGCGTGAGGCGTTCGGTCACAGCCACCGCGAAGTCGCCGAGATCCTGGAGGTGACCGAGCCGCACGCCCGGCAACTGTACCGCCGGGCGCAGCAGCACGTCGCCACCGGGCGCAAGCGGTTCACCGCTGCGCCCGAGCGGCGCCGCATGCTTCTGGAGCGCTTCCTGGCGGCCACCCTGGGCGGCGACGTGCCCGCGCTGGAGCAGATGCTGGCCGAGGACGTGGTCGCCTGGGCCGACGGGGGCGGCAAGGCGCCCGCGGTGCGGCACCCGCTGGTCGGGCGCGAGCAGGTCCTGCGCTACCTGCTCGCCTTGAGCAAGTACACCCAGCGAATCCGCTTGACCCCGGCCGTGGTGAACGGAGAGCCCGGCCTCGTGCTGTACCTGGACGGCCAGCTGTCCGGGGTCACCGTCCCCGAGTTCGACGGCGACCGCATCGTCGCCATCCGCACCGTCGCCAACCCGGACAAGCTGGCCTTCCTCGCGAGGCAGAAAATGTGACGGCAACTCCGGTCGCGTTGTCACGAATCGCCCCCGTCGCCCGTTCAAACGGTGACGTACGGCGAAGGGAGAACGTTCATGACGACGACACCGCACATCGTGGTCCTGGGTGCCGGATACACGGGCGTGACGGCCGCCAAACTGCTCGCCAAGCGCACCGACGCGACCGTCACGGTGGTCAACGACCGTGACCGGTTCGTGGAGCGGATGCGAAACCACCAGCTCGCCTCCGGCCAGCGGTTACGCCACCTCCCACTGCATGAGCTGTTCAAGGGCACCGGCATCCGGCTGGTCATCGACCGGGCCATACACATCGACACGGAGCGGCGGCAGGTCGAGCTGGCCGGCACCGCCGAGCCGGTCGGCTACGACCTACTGGTGTACGCGCTGGGCAGCCACGCCGACCTGGACGCGGTGCCCGGCGCGGCCGAGCACGCCAACGCTGTCGCCGTCGCCGAGCAGGCCGCGCGGCTGCGCGATCAGATGCGCACCGCCGGCACCGTCGCCGTGGTGGGGGCCGGGCCGACCGGTCTGGAGACGGCGACCGCGCTGGCCGAGACCTATCCCGACCACACGGTGCGGCTGGCCACCAGCGGGGCGCTGGGCGACTCGTTGTCCGAGCACGGCCGTGAGTACCTGCACCGCGCCTTCGACCGCCTCGGCATCCAGGTGTGGGAGCACGCCAGGGTCGCCAAGGTCGACGCGAACGGCCTGCTGCTGGAGGACGGCAACCATGTCTCCGCCGACACGGTGGCGTGGACCACCGGATTCGCGGTCCCGGACCTGGCACGCGAGGCCGGACTGGCCGTGGACGACCGCGGCCGCATCCTCGTGGACGGCACCTTGCGTTCGGAGTCTCACCCGGAGGTCTACGGCATAGGCGACGCCGCGGCCGCGCACACCCAGGACGGGCAGGTCCTACGCATGGGGTGCGGGCCTGGAGGGCTAGCGGCCGCGTGCGCCTTCCATGCGATCACCGCGCGCCTGGCCGGGCGTACCCCGAAGCCGTTGCGCGTCAAGGTCGACGGCCTGTGCATCAGCCTCGGCGAGCGGGACGGCATCCTCCAGCTCACCGACCTCGACGGCAGCCCGCGCGGGAAGGTACGTACCGGCCGGCCGGTCGCACTGGTCAAGAAGGCCGTCCTGCACGCCACCGGCTGGTACAACCTGCGTCACCCCGGCCTGGTCCTGGCCGGCGCCAGGCAGGGGTAACGGTCAAAGGTTCAGCCGTCCTGGGCGATCGCGGCCATCGGGCTGACCTTGGCCGCCCGCCGCGCTGGCAGCACGCCGGCCAGCGCGGTCAGCCCGGTCAGCGCCAGCACCGTGAGCACCAACTGCCCGGCGGGCAGTTCGAGCGGTACGCCCTCGCCGAACCCCGCGATCATCAGGCCCGCGTACGGGATGCCGAGCGCCAGCCCCAGCACCGAGCCGAGGATGCCGTAGAGGGCCGCCTCGGCGGTCAGCATCGCCCGAAGCCCGCCCCGGGCCATCCCGAGGGCGCGCAGCAGGCCCGCCTCGCGGATGCGTTCCACCACCGACAGCGCCGTGGTCGAGCCGACGCCGACGACGGCGATCAGCACGGTCAGGCCCATCAGGCCGATCGCGATACCGATCAACGCGTTCAGGTTCGCGTTGAGGTCGTCGCGCTGGTCGGCCAGTACCGCGACCGTGAGACCTTCGGCGCCGGTGGCGGACTGGAGGGCGGTGCGGGCGCTGGCGCGGCCGTCGTCGCCGGCGCGGGCGGCGTTGGCGAGCAGGCCGGTGGGCGCCGCCGGCACGCCGAGCCGGTCCAGGTCGGCCGGGTCGACCATGGCGGACGTCTCCAGCGGGCCCGACTCCAGCGTGGCCACCACCCGCAGCGACACGGTGCGCCCGGCGGCCGCCATCTGGATGGTGTCGCCAACGCGTGTCCGGTCGTGCGCGCCGACGTAGCGCGCGAGGGCGACCCGGCCGGGGCCCAGGTCGTCGAGCGAGCCGTCGACCGCTCCCAGCCGCCGGTCGGCGCGCAGCTTGCGCGGGTCGAGGTCGGCGACGCTCACCGCGAGGTCCTCGGTGCCGACAATCCGGACCTCTGCCGTCCGGAACGTGGTCACGTCGGTCACCTCGGACCGCTTCCGGACCCGTTCCGCGACGCCGGCCGGAAGGGTGTCGCCGGCCGGGCTCAGCCGGAAGTCGGCCGGCGCCATCGCGGCCATCTCGCGGTCGGCCATCCGTCGCAGCGACTCCCCCATGATCAGACCCCCGCTGATCATGGCGACGCCCAGGGCGACGACCACGCTGACCGCGGCCGCCCGCCGCGGGGCGCCGCCGACACCACCGACCGCGAGGCGGCCCAGTGCCCCGGCACGCCGCAGCGGCCAGCCGACCAGCCGCAGCACCGGCCCCAGCAGCACCGGGCCGAGGGCGACCAGCGCGAAGAACGCCAGCGTGCTGGAGAGCACGACGCCGAACAGCACCGGCGCCGGGTCGTAGCTCCGCGCGTCTGGTCCCGGCAGGGCCGCCACCAGTACCGCGGCCAGCAACGCGGCGCCGGCGGCCAGCACCCCGCCGAGGATGGCGCGGCCCACCCCGATGCCGCTGCGGGCGCCGGTGGTGCTGGCGGCCCGCAGCGCCTCCAGCGGCGAGACCCGCGACGCGGACCCGGCGGGCGCCAGGACGGCGAGCAGGGTCACCAGTACGCAGCCGACCACCACGGCGATCGCTGGACCGACCGGCGTACCCGGGTCGGCCACCTCGACTCCGGACGCGCGCAGGACGGCCGGCAGGGCCCGGCCGAAGGCGTACGCGGCCAGTACGCCGACGACTCCGGAGACCAGCCCGGTCAGCGCGCCCTCGACGGCGAGCGCCCGCACGATCGCGCCCCGCCCGGCGCCGACCGCGCGCAGCAGCGCCAGCTGCCGCATCCGCTGAGCGAACACGATGCGGAACGTCGAGGTGGCAACGAGCGCCGCGGCCGCGACCGCGATGGCCACGAAGACCCCGACCAGCGCGAAGATCAGCTTGACGCCGGAGGCCGCGCTGGTCGCCTCGTCCTGGCGTACCCGGGCGCCGGTCTCCACCGGGGCAGCGGCCCCGACCACGTCCCGTACCTGGTCGATCGTCGCGCCCGGCTTGAGCCGGACCTCGACCTGGTTGAACTCGGGCAGCGGCCCGAGCGCGCCGATCAGCCGGTCGGTGGTGTACGCCCACCCGGCCCCGCCGTTCCCGTCCTCGACCACCCCGGTGACCGTCAGGTTCACCGGCTTCCCGCCGTCCGTGGTCGCTTTCGCGACGCCTGCGACGGCGATGCCGAACCAGTCGGCTGTGCGGCGGCTCAACGCGACCTCGTGGGGCGCGTCGGGGTACGCGCCCTCGATAAGCCGCGCCGTGGCGAGCGGCCCGCTGCCGGGATCGGCGCCCACCGTCAGGTAGGAGCCGGCCGGGGCGCGCAGCGAGAACCCGACATACGCGCGCCCGGTCACCTCGGCGACGCCGGGCAGGGCGCGAATCCGGTCCAGCACCGGCGCGGGCACCGGCTTGTCCACGCTGCCCACCACGACGTCCGCCGCCTCCGGCGTACCGCTGAGGCCATCGACGACGGTGCGGGCCGTGCTGTACTGGGCGAGCACGGTCCCGTACACCACGAAGGACGCGACCAGCATGGCGAGCCCGGTCAGCAGCAGCCGGGCCGGCCGGCGGGCCAGGCCGCTCAGTTGCGTACGCAGCACGGTCATCGGGCCACCGCCAGGCTCCGCAGCGCCTCGGTGACCGACGCGCCGTCAGGGTTCTCGACGCCGCCGGCGACCCGGCCGTCCGCCAGCAGCACCACCCGGTCGGCGTACGCCGCGGCGCCCGGATCGTGGGTCACCATGACCACGGTCTGGCCGAGCTCGCGCACCGACGACCGCAGGAACGCCAGCACCTCCGACCCGGTACGCGAGTCCAGGTTGCCGGTCGGCTCGTCCGCGAACACCACGTCCGGCCGGGCGAGCAGTGCCCGGGCGAGGGCCACCCGCTGCTGCTGCCCGCCGGACAGCTCGCTGGGCCGGTGCCGCAGCCGGTCGCCGAGCCCGAGCACGCCGATGACGTGGTCGTACAGGGCCGGGTCGGGACGCCGCCCCGCCAGGTCGAGCGGCAGGGTGATGTTCTGTGCCGCGGTCAACTGCGGCAGCAGGTTGAACGCCTGGAACACGAACCCGATCCGCTCCCGCCGCACCTTCGTCAGCACGCGGTCGGGTTGCCGGGTCAGGTCGGTGCCGCCCAGCATCGCCTGGCCCGAGGTGGCCCGGTCGAGCCCGGCCAGGCAGTGCATCAGCGTGGACTTGCCCGAGCCGGACGGGCCCATGATGGCGGTGAACCGGGCCCGTTCGAAGCCCACCGTGACGCCGTCCAGCGCGCGGACCGCGGTCGGGCCGGTGCCGTACACCTTGACCAGGTCGACCGCCGCGGACGCGGCCATCGTGGTGTCCAACCGCATGGGGACATCCCTTCGTTCTGCTTGGCTTTCGGTCGGCGTTCACGATGGCCGTCCGAGCCGGCGCGCCACATCGGTCCGCGGACAGGCTTCGCCGCGTCGGCGCCTCTGCCTTTCGGCAGAGGAACCCGGCGGCTCCGTCCCGCTACGCTCGGTACGCGATGATCGAGCAACCCAGGCGGTGGCCATTTCGGGTCGGCCAGGCGGCCGCGCTGTTCGCCATGGCCATCCTCGGCCTGATCGACCTCGTCGAGCTGGTCGACGACGCGTTCGGCGTGCTGATCCGGGTTGGTCTGGCGCTGGCCACCGCGGCGCTCTGGCTGCCGGCGCACCGGCAGGGTTCGCGGCTGCTGCCGGCCCTCGCCGCCGCGCTGGCGGCGGCGTCACTGCTGGTGACGGGGGTCAGCCTGGTCGCGGGTCTGATGGCGACCAACGGCGGAAGCTGGGGCGTCGCGGAGGCCTTCGGCCTGATGCTGGTCCTGCTGGTCGTGGCGCGCCGGGCCGAGGGTCGACTCGCGGTACCGGTGGCGATCGCCCTGATCTGTGCGCTGGCCGCCGAGCCGCTGCGCTCCGGCGACACGACGATCTTCGTCACGTTCGGGCTGTTACAGGCGCTGCTCGGGGTGGGCGCCGCGACGATCGGCGCCTACCAGCGGTACGCCGCCGCGGCACGGACGCAGCAGCTCGTGGTCGCCCGGGCGGAGCAGCGCGCCGAGTTCGCTCGGGACCTGCACGACTTCGTCGCGCACCACGTCACCGGGATCGTCGTCCAGGCGCAGGGTGCCCGGTACGTGGCCGAGCAGAACCCCAAGCGGGTGGCGTCCGCGCTGGAGCAGATCGAGCACGCCGGCACGGAGGCGATGACGGCGATGCGGAGGATGGTAGCGATGCTGCGCGCTCCCGGTACCGACGCCCCGCTGGCGCCGCTGGCTGGCGTCGGCGACCTGCCCGCGCTGGTCGAAGGCTTCTCGGCGGCAAGCGGCCCGCCTACGCACCTGAACGTGCACGGGCCGCTGGAGGAGCTGCCGATGGAGGTCTCCACGTCCGCGTACCGGGTGGTGATGGAAGCCTTGACCAACGTCCGCCAGCACGCCAGCGGCGCCACCCGGGTGGACGTGCTGGTGGATCGCACGCCGGAATGGCTGCTGGTCCGGGTCGCCGACAGCGGCACCGCACCGCACCGCCCGCCGATGCACCGCGACCGGCCCGGCTTCGGCCTGGCCGGCCTCGCCGAACGGGTGCAGGCGGTCGGCGGCTGGCTACACGCCGGCCCGGCGGCGGGACAGGGCTGGGTCGTGGGCGCCCGCCTGCCACTACCAGAGAAGCGCGGCGCATGGCCGGGTCAACTGGGGCACGCCACCGCCCGCCCGGGGCCCCCGCCC
>NZ_JAIBNX010000249.1 GCF_026130045.1 Micromonospora sp. CPCC 205371 | reverse complement strand
CCGCGTCCACTCGCCGCCGCACCGCGGCGGCCGGTCCACGATGGACCCTGGCAGGCCGTGCCGGTCAACCGGGTCGACCTCACCGGCCAGCGCCGGCCGCCGGCGGTCGCGCCGGAGACCCCGCAGCCAGCCCTGCCCGGCACCCGCGACCAGGCCGCTCGCCCGGTCGCCACCGGGCCGCGGCGGGACCGCAAGCCGGCGTACGAGCCACCGCGGGTCGAGACGGCGGGCACCGATGTGGCGCCCGAAGACGGCCTGTGGGAGACCGCCCCCGCTCCGGCCGCCATCGTCGACGGTCCCGTCGCGGATCGGCCGGTCCGGGTGGCCGAGCCCGCGATCGCGGGTCCGGCTCGATGACCCTCGTCCGACACGACTCTGGAGGACCGATGAGTGAATCGGTCCCTCCGCGCCGCGCCATGGTTTCGCGGGCAAAGGGCTCGGCCCGGGTCGCGCACGAGCAGGAGCTGTCCACAGTGGTGCGCCAGGGCCAGGCGTCGCCGCGGGTGGCGGCGTTCGTCGCGGGCAAGGGCGGTGTGGGCACCACATGCACCGCCGCCGGCGTCGCGCTGGCTCTCGGCACGCTGGTGCCCCGCCTGGTGGCGACCGGGGACACCCCCGCCGGCACGCCGTCCCTGGCCCGGCTGCTGCCCGGGCCCCCCCCCCCAGACCCCGCCTCCTACGCCGCCGGCGCCGTCGAGCCGGCACAGGTGTCCGGGGTGGCCATTGTCGACGGTGCGCCCTGGGACACGCCGCTGGGTCGCCCCACACTGGCTCGGGTCGTCGCCGCCCTGCCCCTCGACTTCGGGTACACGCTGCCCGACGTCGGGGCCGCCGGCAGCGACATCGGCCCCGGTGCCCTCGCGCGATCGGATCGCCCCGTCGTCGTGACCACCGCGGCGCCGGACGCGGTGGCCGCGGCCGAGCACACGCTCGACCGGTTGTTCAAAATAGACCAGTCGCTGGCCGAGTCGGTCGTCGTGGCGGTCACCGGCGTAGGCCGGCTGGGCCGCCGCGACCGGGTCGGCCGGTGGCGGCCAAACGAACGCGTCGTGCAGATTCCCTGGGACGACGCGCTCCCCGCCGCCCGCGCCATCGACATCGACCGCCCCCGCCGCCCGACCCGGGCGGCGCTGCTGGAACTGGCCGCCTGCCTGGCCGAGGAGGTCCCGTCGTGAGGTTGGTCCCAGCACGGTTTCCGCGGCGGCTGCGCGGACTCACGGCCGGCACGCTGGTCGTCGCGGTCGCCGGAGCGCTGGTCGGCACCGTGTTCGGGCTGGGTGCGATGGGCCAGGCACCCGCTGTCTTCGACGGCAGCGCCTGGCTGTGGAGCCGGCCGGTGGCCGAGGTGTCCCGTCTCAACGGCGACTCCGGCACCGTCGACTTGCGACAGCCCCTGGTCGACTCGCGCGGCCACCGCATCCGGGTCACGCAGGACGACAACTTCCTGCTCCTGCACGACCTCGACACCGGCCGGGTGACGTCCGTCGACCTGAGCCGGATGGGCTTCTCCGGCTCGCTCGCCGTCGACCCGGGCAACGACGTCACCATCGTGCTCGCAGGCGAACACGCCACTGTGGTCGATCGCACCCGCGGCCTGGTCCGCTCGCTGGACCCCGCGACGCTGCAGGTGCGCGGCGAGCCGCTGCAGTTCCCCCCGCCGCTCGTCGGCGGGGCGTACGACACGCCCGGCGCGCTCTGGCTCGGCCTGCCCGGCCAGGGCCCCGTCGTGGCGGTCACCGGCAGCGGCGGCGACCTGGCGGTCACCCGCACGGTCCCGGTCGCCGAGCCCGGCCACGACCTCGCGGTCAGCGTGCTGGACAAGGGCGTCCTCGCCGTCGACCGCAGCGGTGACGCGATGGTCGCCGTGAGTGGCAAGGAAACCAAGCGGATGAAGGCGCCGGTGAAGCTGGCCGACGCCGTGATGCCCGACCGCACGGTCGGCGACCTCGCGGTGGTGACGGTGCCGCCGGACCGCATGGCCGTGACCATCGAGGACGTCGACGCCGGCGGGCCCGTCGGCAAGGTCACGCTGCCCGCGGGCGCTCAGACGGCGGTACCGTTCGCCGGGCGCATCTACGTACCGGATGAGAAAGCCAGCCTGGTACGCGTCTTCGACAAGAGCGGCAATCCGTTGAAGCCCGTCAGCGTGCCGCGCTCCACCGGCACGCTGGAACTGCTCGTGCGCGAGCAGCACCTGTTCATCAACGCCGTCGACGCGCCGACCGCGGTGGTCGTCGACCACGAGGGCGAGACCAGCGTGGTCGACAAGTACGGGCCCGGTGCCGCCGTGCCTGACCCGACCATCAGCCCGACCGCGCCGCCGAGCAAGCCCTCGACCACCACCGGGCCGCCGAAGCCGCCGAGCCCGTCGAAGACGACGTCCAGGCCGGCGCCGAAGCCGACGACCACCGAGCCCTCCGAAAGGCCGGGCGCGCCCGGTGTGCCGGTGCCGGTCACGGTCCTGGCGGGCGACGGGCAGGTGCGGGTCACCTGGGGCCGCGCGGCCACCAGGGGTGGCGCTGGCGTCGAGCGATACGTCGTGACGTGGAACGGCGGTCGCGCCGAGGTGGCCGGCGACCAGCTGTCCACACTGGTCACCGGCTTGACCAACGGCACCGAGTACCGGTTCCGGGTGGTGGCCCAGAACGCGTACGGCAGCAGCGCTCCGGCGCTGTCGGAGCCGGTGACGCCGGTCGGTGCGGCGCCCGCGAGGCCCGGCGCGCCCACCGCCACCGTGGCCGCCGGGCGGGTCATGGTCTCCTGGCAGGCCGTGCCGGACGCCGGCAGCTACGTGGTGACGCCGCTGCGGGCCGGGCAGGCCGGCGATAATCCGCCGCAGACCGTCACCGGCCTGTCCACGGAGTTCGAGGGCCTGGCCCCCGGCGCGACGTACACGTTCACCGTGGTGGCGCGCGCGGCGGTCGGCGGCGGCGCCAGCCAGGCGAGCCCGCCGAGCAACGCGGTGGTCCCGTTCACCCGGCCCGGCCGGCCGACGAACGTGTCCGCCGAGCAGACCGACACCGACAGCTACACCGTCACCTGGGGCGCGGCCAACGCGAACGGCCGCCCGATCACCGGGTACATCGTGCGCGCCGGCGACATCACGCGAGAGGTCGCCGGCGGCGCCCGCACGGCGGCCATCACGAGCGCGGCGGCGCTGACCCAGGTGTCGGTCGCCGCCGTCAACGAGGCCGGCGAAGGGGCGGCGGCCACGGTGGAGGTCGAGGAACTGCCGGGGATCACGGTCACCATCAACGACGTGCTGGTCGGCGACGACGACGTCATCGTGCTGTTCAGGGTGCCCACCCCCGGCGGCGGGGGGGTGCGCGGCTCCGCCACGGCGGGCTCGCAGTCGGCGACCGGCTGTGGCGGCCGCGGCGAGGTCGACGGCCTCGTGCCGGAGACGCCATACACGGTGACCGTGACCGCCACCGCGAACGGCCGATCGGGAGACGACGAGGAGCGGGTCACGACGTACCCGCGCGGCACGTTCGGCAACATCCAATGCGACGACAACCCGGCGAACGCCGACCCGGACTTCTGCCAGGGCGGTGTGCCCATCTTCACTAGTCCGGGCTGGAACCCGGGCGCGGCCGCCGACCACAACGCGGACGGCTACGAGATCTTCGCGGTCTGCCGCGCGTTCGGTGACACCGTCGACGCCCGGCCGTACGGCGGCAAGCAGAGCGGCCACTGGATCTTCAAGGCCGGTGGGCACTGGGTGCCGTGGGCCTTCGTCTACCTACGCAATGGCGACAACATCGACGCCATCGCCCAATGCTAGTGAGGTCATACGTGCAACCGCTGACGCCGGAGGAGGTCGCCGACTTCGAAAACTCGTTCGGCCGCCTGTCCGACGCCGTGTCCACCGTGCTGCTGGGCAAGACCGAGGTGGTGCGGCGGGCGCTGACCGCGCTGTTCGCCGGCGGGCACCTGCTCATCGAAGACGTGCCGGGCGTCGGCAAGACCACCCTCGCCCGGGCGATCGCCGCGACCGTCGAGGGCCGGTGGCGGCGCATCCAGTTCACGCCCGACCTGCTGCCCGCCGACGTCACCGGCGTCACCATCTTCAACCAGGCCAAGCAGGTCTTCGAGTTCCACCCCGGCCCGGTCTTCGCCAACGTGGTGCTGGCCGACGAGATCAACCGTGCGTCCCCGAAGACCCAGTCGGCGCTGCTGGAGGTCATGGAGGAGCAGCACGTCACCGTGGACGGCAACCGGTACGCGGTGCCGCAGCCGTTCCTCGTGGTCGCCACCCAGAATCCCGTGGAGATGGACGGCACCTACCGGCTGCCCGAGGCGCAGCTCGACCGGTTCCTCATGAAGCTGTCCGTCGGCTACCCGGAGGCCGACGCGGAGCTCGAAGTGATGCGCGGCGCCGCGCTCCGCTCCCCCGACCGGCTCACCCCGGTGCTCGCGGTAGCCGACGTGGCGCGGCTGGCCGCCCTCACCGAGCGCGTCACCGTCCACGATGGCATCTACGACTACATCCGCCGCATCGCCGCCGCCACCCGCCGCCACCCCGACATCCGGCTCGGCCTGTCGCCACGCGGCTGCGTCGCGCTGGCCCGGGCCGCCCGCGCGTACGCGCTCGCCGCCGCCCGCGCCTACGCGGTACCGGAAGACGTGAAGACGCTCGCCGAGTCCGTCTGCGCGCACCGGCTGCTCCTCGCTCCCGACGCCGCCCTGCGCGGCCGCGGCGCGACTGAGGTGATGGGCGAGATCCTGGGCGAGGTGGCCGTGCCCACGCCCGAGGCCGCCCTACGCTGATGCCGACCAGTCGTGGGTGGACGGTGCTCGCGGCCGGGCCGATCCTGCTAGCGCTCGGCCTCGTGGCCGGCTACCGGGAGATCGCGCTGCTCGGCGGTGCGGCGCTGCTCTGCCTGGCCCTGGCCGCCGCCTGGGTGGGCGCTCCCCCACGGGTCACCGCCGACCGGATCGTCACGCCGGCGCGCGCCCGGCAAGGCGAACAGTGCCGGGCCGACGTGGACGTCTACTCGGCCTCCGGCAGATCCCGGAGCCTCGACGTCACCGAGCCGGTGCGTGGGCCGCTCGGCGCAGAAACCGTCTCCACACCCGTGCGCGTGCGCGGCGGCATCCCCAGCCGTGTCTCGTACCCGCTACCGACCGGCCGCCGCGGCGTGCTGACGGTCGGGCCGCTGCGTGTTGGCCGGCACGACCCGCTCGGCCTGTGCCGCGCGCAGCGGCAGGTGGCGCCGGCCGTCCGGGTGCTCGTGCGGCCCCGCTGGCGGTACCTTCGGGCGCTGCCGCTCGGCACCGCGCCCAGCCTCGACGGGCTGCTCGACACCGCGCTGCACGGCAGCATCGCGTTCCACGCGTTGCGCGAGTACCGGCTCGGCGACGACCTGCGCCGCGTGCACTGGCGCACCTCGGCTCGGCTCGGCACGCTGATGGTCCGCGAGCACGTCGACACCGCCCTGCCCCGGCTGGCCGTACTGGTCGACGACCGCGCCGAGGCGTACGGTCCCGACGAGGACGCCCTCGAAGACGTCGTGGAGGCCGCCGCCTCCGTGCTCGCCGCCGCCGGGCGCGACGGCGTGCCGTTCGCGTTGTGCCCGGCCTCCCGGGCCGCCGTGGCCACCACAGTGGACGCCGGTCTCGATTTGCTGGCCCAGGTCAGTCCGGCGGCCGGCGTCGACCTGACCCGCACCCTGCCGGTACTGCGGCGCGACCGGGCCGGTGACACCCTGCTGGTGCTGTCCGGCCCGGACGCCGACCTGTCGCCCGTCCTCGCGGCCCGAGCCGGGTACGCCGCGCTGGTCGTGGTGCTGCTGGGCAAGCGGGCCAGCGCGCCGGTCCTGCCCCCGGGCGCGGTCGCGCTGTCAGCGGCCACCGCCGCCGAGTTCGCCGACCGGTGGAACGGGATGGTCCGGTGAGGCGGGTCGGGATGCTGATGGCCGCCGCCGTCGCGTGCGCCGCGGCCGTCCTGCCGCTGGCCGCCACGTACGCGCCCGGAGCGGCGGCACTGCTGCTGTGCGGGGCGGCGGCCGGCGGCGTGGCGGTCTCGGCGGCGCTGCGGGCGTCCCGCCGCACCGCGTCGACGACGATCCTGGGTGCCCTCGCGGTCCTGGCCGGCGCGGTCGTCGCGCTCGCCGCCTGGCTGCCCCGCCAGTCAGGGTCGGCCCTGGACGCGCTGCGCTTCTCCGGGGCGCGCATCCTCACCACATCCGTGCCGGTGCCGGTCACCCTGGAGATGGTGGCGCTGCCGTTCTGCGGCACCTGGCTCGCCGCCGCCACCGCGGCCGCGCTCCTCTACACGCGCCGGCCGGCGCTCGCCGTGCTGCCGCCGGTGGGGCTGCTCGCCGGGGCGGTCGCCGTGGTCGGGCCGGTCGGCGAACCCGCCTACGGGTACGCCATCCTGCTGGTCGCCGCGCTGGCCGCGCTGCTGGCCCTCACCCAGCACAGTGGACGCCTGCACGCCGCTGGTTTCGTCGCGCTGGCCGCCGCCGTCGCCGGGCTCGCCGGGCCGGCGCTGCTGTCCACATCCGACCGCCGCCCGCCCGACCTGCGGGCCCACGTGGACCCGCCGTACCAGAACCCGGAGCAGGTCAACCCGCTCAACCTGCTCGCTGGATGGGCGGCCGAACCGGACGAGACACTGCTGGAGGTGCGCACCGACCGGCCGTCCCGGCTGCGGCTCGTGACCCTCGCCGAGTTCACCGGCGTGACGTGGCTGCCCGCGCGCACGTATCCGGCCGCGGGCACGGTGCTCCCGGCCGGGGGGGAGCCCCCCGGACGGGCCGCGCACCGGGGGGGGACGTCCGCCGGGCTCGGCGGCGGTTGGCTGCCGGCACCGGACGGCGCCGAGGAGGTGACCGGCGTACGGGTAGCGGTCGACGCGCCGACGGCCACGCTGGTCGCGCCGGACGGCCTGCGCGCCGGACAGCGGTACACGGTGGACGCCCGGCCGCCCGACTGGAACCCGCAACGCCTGGCCGGTGCGCGGCTGCCGGCCGGCGACGAGTTCGACACCGCGCGCACATTGCCGCCCGGCGGGCCCGGTCGGCTGTACGAGATCGCACGGTTCGCGGCCGGCACCGGCAGCCCGTACGAGCAGGCCACCCGGCTCGCCGACCACCTGCGGCACAACTACCGCTTCGACGCCAAGGCGCCCGGCGGCAACGGTTATCCAAGCCTCGACCGCTTCCTGCTGCGCCCCGTCGAGCAGGGCGGCCGGCGCGGCACCTCCGAGCAGTTCGCGACCGCGTTCGCCGTGCTGGCCCGGGCCCTGGGCATGCCGTCCCGGGTGGCCGTCGGCTTCACCGTCGGCGAACCGCTCGACGGCACCGACCTGTACGTCGTGCGCGCCGGGGACGCGGTCGCCTGGCCCGAGGTGTACCTTGACGGCGCCGGTTGGGTGCCGTTCGACCCGACCCCGCCCGCGTCCACAGGAGACAGCCTCGGTCCGGCACCGCTCGACCCGCTGCCCACGCTCCCCCAGATCGAGCCGACGCCGCGGGGCCCTCCGGTCGACACGGACCAGCCCCCCGACGCCGCTGCCACGGCAGCCCCCCCCCGGGCGCGCCCGGCCCCGCCGATTCGCTGGCCGTGGTACGCCGCCGCCGCGGTGCTCGGGGTGCTCGTCGGGGTACCCACGCTGCGGCTGTGGCGCGGTCGCGCCCGTCTTCGCGGCGGCGACCCGACCGGCCGGCTGCTCGGCGCCTGGGCCGAGGTCCGCACGGGCCTGCGCCAGGCCGGCCACCGCCCCGCCCCCGCCTCCACAGTGGACGACGTGGCCCGGCTGGCCGGCGCGGCGGCTCCCGGCCCCGGCGTGGGCGCCCTCGCGGCCGCCGTCAACGGCGTGGCATTCGGTGCCGCGGTCCCACCGCCCGCCGACATCGACCGCCTGGTGGCCGACGCCCGCGCCTATCGCAAGGCCCTGCGCCGCCACTCAGCCCGCCTCCGCCGCCTGACCTGGTGGCTGGACCCCCGCCCCCTGTGGTGGCGCTCGTAACCCCGAGCGCGGCTCGTGCGTCAGCTCGGTGTGGGGCTGGCGCCGAACCGAGCGGTGCACGACTCGTCCGACGTGGCGACCTCGTCCACTGAGAACGCCGCCACCAGACGGAAGCAGTAGTCCACCTCCGGGTTGACGCCGTTGACCCGCACCGACGTGGCACCACGGGCCGCGCTCGCCATCGTGCTCGGCGTCCTGCCCCGAGGCCCACCCACCACATACACGATCGCGTTGCCGTCGCTCACGTCGCGCCACGACAGCGTGACGGCGAACCGCTCGTCGGCCAGCCGCACGTCCTCCGGCGCGCCCGGCACGGTCCGCGCCTCCTCCGGGGCGTCATCGGACAGCCCACGGTAGGCGAGCGTGCCGACCAGGGCCGCGCTCAGCCCGATGACAACAGCCGCGACACCAACGGCCACCTTGGACACTCCGCGCCGGCGATCCGGCGGGAGCGCATCGCCCGGCTCCGGCTCGTCGCTGTGAAAACGCAACCCGCCCACGTCGGGCGCGGCGTAGCCGAGGGCCGCGTCCTCCGCGGCATAGCCAGCGATCTGGTACGCGGGCAGCGCCTCCGCCTCGGCCTGGTACCCCGCATACCCTGTCGCGGCCGTCTCGGTGCCCACGGCGGCGGTCGACTCGTCGTGTGGCAGTGCCTCGACCCAGCCGTCCGGCACCCGCGAGTGGGCCTCCGCCCGCTGCCAGGCCGGCCCCGCACTTGTCGCAGGCGCCGCCGAGTCCACTGTGGACGAGCGAGCAACCACCGGCTGAGGAACCGCCGGCTGAGCCAGTGCCTGTGGCTGTTCCAGCGCCACGGGCGGCGGACTCTCCACCAGCGCGACCGGTTCCTCCTCCGCCGCGGGCCGTTCGGCCGCCAGTGCCGGCGCCTCCTCCGCACGAGCAGGTGCCGCCTCGGGTCGCCGCTCCGCCGCGTACCCCCCGGCGGCGGTGCCAGCCCGCCGCACGTCCACGCTCAAGGCCGACCCGGCACGCCCGCCCGCCACGGTCCGCCCGCCAGCCACCGGCCTGCCGGCCGCCGCGGGCCGCCCACCCGCTGACCGGCCTTCCCGCGACGATCGCGCGCTGCCCGTGTCGGCGTTGCCCGATGCGGGCATTGGCGGCGCGCTCTCAAGCGCATGGGTAGCGCCAGCTGCTCCGGCCGAAAACGATTCGCGGGCAGTTGCCTGTTCCCCGTCCTTGGCCCGGCCACTCGCGGCACTCTCCGCCTCGACCGCAGCCTCGGGGGACGCCACCCGCTCCGTGCCATTCGCCGCTTCCGCGTCGCCGCCTCCCGCTGCGCCGGCAGCCGGGCCCTTCGACGAGCCGGCCTTCGCCGCCGCGGCGCCAGCCTTCCCCAGGCCAGCCTCAGCCGCGGAACTTCCCACTCGCGCGGCGGAACCGGCCGAGGCACCGGGCACAACACCAGCCGTCCGCGCCGCGGCACTCGCGGCCGACCCCGCCGCAGGACCAGCGGCCGATCCGCCGGCGCCAGTCGCGGTCACACCAGCTCGGGCGGCGGAGCGGGCTGCTCCCGTGGGAGCGCTCGCGTCTGGCTCCGCCACCGCGGGCGCGGAACCGGGCGCGGCCTCAGAAACCGCGTCCGGACCGGCCGCGCCGACGCGCGGCACGGCAGGCGCCGCCTCTCGTACGGCAGCCGAGCCGCGGCCGCTCACCTCGACGGGGGCGGGCGCGGTGGGCATGGTGTGGCCGGTGGGTGCGCTGCCGGGCGCGGGCACCTGGATGACCGGCGCGGACTCCGATGTGGACGGTGCCTCGTCGGGGGCGCGGCGGTCGCGCAGGGCCGCCGCGAAGGCGGCCGCGTCAGGGTACCGGTCGGCGGGCGCCTTGGCCATCGCGCGCCGCAGCACCTCCTGCAGCCACGGTGGCACGTCCTCGCGGGGCACCTCCGGCAGCGGGCGGTGCAGGGCGCTCTCACGGTACTCGAACGGGTCGGGCGACGGCTGGTCGGGCGCGGCGAACGGCGGGTGGCCGGCGAGGAGCGTCCACACGGTCGACGCCAGACCGTACACGTCGGAGCGGCCGTCCTGGGCTTTCCGCAGCAGCGCCTCGGGCGCCGCGTGGTGCGGAGTGAGCCGGTCGAGCGCGACGGTGCCGCTCAACTCCTCGGGCATCGCGGCGATGCCGAAGTCGGTCAGCAGCGGGCCATCGGCGCCACGCAGGATGTTCGCCGGTGTCACGTCGCGGTGCAGCAGGCCGACACCGTGCACGGCGTCGAGGGCCTCGGCCACCGCGCGCCCCACCCGGATGGCTTCCTCGACAGGGATGGGCCCCGAGCGGGCGAGCAGGTCGGCGTACGAGCCCTCGGGGTGGTACTCCATCGCGAAGAACGGGAAGCCGTGCACGGTGCGCCCGGTGCCGAGGACGCGCACCAGATTCGGGTGGCGCGGCAGGCGCCGCAGGTTGGCCGCTTCCTCGTCGATCGGGTAGGCCTCGGACAGCAGCACCTTCAGCGCGACCTCGGTGTCGTCCTCGTCGCGGACGGCACGATAGACCGCCGAGTCGGGCCCGCGGCGCAGCCGGCCCAGGACACGGTATCCGGCGGCGATGGTGCGCAGCGACTGGGCGTCTGTCGTCACGTAAATCACCTTCTGGGTCGGGGCTGGAATCACCTTCTGCGAAGGCAAAGTGAGGCATCGTCACGACAGTCTTGCGAAGACCGCCTTGTCCAGCAAGGCGAACACGCCTCGGATCAGCGCCGAACGATCCGGTCGAGCAGCTAGCCCCACGGGTCCTGGCACTGTGGGATCAGCCGTTCGGTCTCCAGCCTCGACGCGGGGCGGTGCCGTCTTCCGCGCATGAGGACATTGAGGATCACGTGTGCCCCTTGCGTGAAGGTCTTGTGTAGACGGCCAGGATCGGTCGCGGCTGAAGATACGCTCCGATCATGCGAACCCTGACCCGCGTGCGCGTCTGGCTCGTGGTGTTCGTCATCGGTCTCGTCGTCAGCGGCGTGACCGCGTTTCCGCTAGAAACCGAGACCCGCCTGCTGGCACGACTGGTGCACGCCGGCTGGTCGCCCGCTCCCGAGCACCTGCCCGCACTGGTCGACTGGGTCGACCGCGTACATCAGGGCGTCGTCCGGACCAACCAGGACTACCCGTTCCTGGCCTACGGCACCGACTGGCTGGCCTTCGCGCACCTCGTCCTCGCCGTCGCGTTCTGGGGCCCGCTGCGCGATCCGGTGCGGAACATCTGGGTCATCCACTTCGGCATGATCTCCTGCGTCGCCATCGTGCCGCTCGCACTGATCGCCGGCCCGATACGCGGAATCCCGTGGGGATGGCGACTGGTCGACATCTCCTTCGGCGTCTTCGGCATCATCCCATTGCTCTTCGCCGAACGCGGCACTCGCCGCCTCGCCGCCGAGGCGCCCCAGCCCACCGCCGCTACACCCACGACCGTCAAGATCGCGGAATGACGCCCGCTTCGACCCGCCCTGGCTTGGCCGCCGATCAAGGACATTCGCTTCGATCAAGGGCAAACGCACGCGAAAAAGAGATCAAACCACGTGCGTTTGCCCTTGATCGACG
>NZ_JAIBNX010000248.1 GCF_026130045.1 Micromonospora sp. CPCC 205371 | reverse complement strand
CGCGACCCCCCGTGCACCCGCCATCTACCCGCGTGCGTTCGCCTTTGCTCGGCGGAGGGGGCGGCGTGGCGCGTGTCGGCGTGGCGGAGGGGCTGGCGGGGACATGCGCGCGACATGCCGGCAACCGCTTGAGGGGTGGCGAGCGGATGGCTACTGTCTGCCGCCGTGACACTCCTCGATGAGTTGGAACGGCTGCGTGCTGACGCGTCGGCGTTCGCGCGGCGGGTGGCCTCGGCCCGCGCGGGCGGGCGAGGTGTAGATCGGTCCGGCCTTGTAGAGATCATGCTCGACGGTGATGGCCGGCCGGCCAAGGTGCGGCTGCGGCCGGGGTGGCGCGGTGCGATTGGGGTCGGCGGGCTGCCTGTCGCGGTGCGGGAGGCGTGGTTCGCTGCGGTGCTCGACCGGCTCGCCGCGTGGGCTACCGCCGCGACCGACCCGGCACCGGCGGCCGGCGCGCCATCCGATGACGCGGCGCCGCGAAGGCGCGCGGCCCGCGGAGTCACCAACCGCGGCGGCTTGTCGCAGGCCGCACCTGTGCGGGCGGGTGCTGACGGCACGGTTGGTGGGCTGATGCAGCCGGCGGCATCTATGCGGACCGATGCCGACGGTGACTTTGGTGGGTTGACGTTGCCGGCTGCGCACCTACGGGAGGTTGCCGATGGCGGCGCTGGTGGGCTGACGTTGTCGGCTGCGCTTGTGGGGGAGGTCGCCGGGCGAGATCCGGGCGGGCGGGTGGTTGTTGAGATCAGCCGAGGTGAGCTGACCGCGCTCCGCGTCGATGAGGGCTGGGCGCGAGTCGCCGACGAGATGGAGATCGAAGCCGCTGTACTCGCCGCGCTGGTCGATGCGCTCGGCGGCGGGTCCGCCGATGGCGCACACGTCTTTGGTGGTGGTCGCCGAGGTCAACGGTGATGCCGCTGATGACGGCTCCCCATAGGGCGGTGCGGGTCGGTGGTGCCGATGTGGACGATGCGGAGGTGAGGGATGGCGCCGGGTGGTGACGCGGTCGCGGTGGCGGTCGAGGCGTTGCGGCGAGACGCGCGGGAGTGGCGCAGGTGGGCGGATGAGCTCGACGCGGCCGCGCGTGTCGCTGACGACCTCGATCTCACGGCCAACGAGATGTGCGGGTTGAGCGAGGCCGTCGGGCTTCCGGTGCTGTACAGGGCGGTGCAGCAGCGGGCTGTCGAGTTGGCGGTGACTGGGGCGCGCGAGTTCGCCGCCGTCGCGGATGCGTTGACAAGTGCGGCTGACGGGTACGAGGCGGACGAGCGTGCGGCCGTGCATCGGCTACTCGGAGTGTGGTGAGAATGACAGAGCCTGCCAGCTGCCACCTATCGCCGGGAGGCGGCGCATGACCGTGCCGGTTGTGGTGGTCGAGTTCGACGGGGTCGTGGAGCGGGTGCGGCGGCTCGTCAGGGAGGTGCGGGAGGCGGCGGCGCAGGTGGTGGCGCGGGCGCTGGCGGTGGCGCGGATGCTGCCGCCGCCGGTGGGTGTGCGCCTCGTTCAACTGGCCAGGCGGCTCGACGAGCTGGTACGGCGGCTCGTGGAGTTGATCGATGGGCTGAGTGATCCGTTGGGTCGGCCGGGGCGGTTGTGGGAGACCGGACGGCGGTGGGTGGCGGAGTTCGGTGGCCCGTTGAGCCGGCAGGTCGGCGAGATCCATCCAGACCATCTCGCGGCTGGGTACGAGTGGGACGGGCGGGCCGCTGAGGCGTACGAGGTGGCCGCCGATCGGCAGCGTGCGGCGCTGGCGGCGTTGGGAGGAGTGGCCGGCGAGATCGACATGGCGTTGGGGCGGCTCGCGATCGCCATCTGCGGCATGTGGGCGGCGGTGGCGGCGATGCTCGCCTCGGCGGCGGTGCAGCTCACGGCCGCCGCCTTGGCCGTCGGCACGGGCGCGGGTGTGCCAGCCGCGATCGTGCTGGCGGTGACCACGATGGCGACGGTGTGCGGGGGCGTGGCCACCGGGGCCGGCACGTTGTCAGCCGTGATCGAGTGGGTCACCGACAGCGTGTCCGCACTGCATCAGCGGTTGGTTGACGGGGAGGCGTTTCCGGGTGGCGGTTGGCCGGGGCCGAGCACCGAGCGTTTTCGGGACGGCAGCATGTCCGACGGCAGTCCGTCAGGTTGGCGGCTTGCCGATTAGGAGGCGCATCGGGGCGGGTCGCCACGCAGTAGCCGGCGCGACAGTAGCTCACGGATGAGGGTACGGGCGGACATGGGTGGGCGGATCAAATGATCGAGGCGCCCCCCGAAGGGAGCGCCTCGATCGGAAAGTCGGTGGTCAGGAGGCGAAGAAGGCACGCGGGTCGGCGACCAGGACACCAGCCTCGGTGAGACGCTCGATCAAGCCGGAAGGCGAGATGTCGTACACGATGGCGAGCGCCCGAAGGTCGTCCGCGCGGATCGACAGGACCCGGCCGTTGTAGTCGCCGCGCTGCTGCTGGATAGCGCGTGCGTAGCGGGCGACGTAGGCGAGTTCCTCGGAGGCCTCGTCGTAGAGCCGCTCCAGGTCCAGAACGATCTTGTTGGTGGGTTCGTGCCGGACGCCGCTGCCGTCGGGCAGCAGTTCGGCGACGGGTACCCGGTAGAAGTCCGCCAGCTCGGCGAGGCGAGACACGGTGACCGCACGGTCGCCGCGCTCATACGAGCCGACGACGACGGCCTTCCAGCGCCCGTTCGACTTCTCCTCCACCCCCTGCAGGGAGAGCCCCTGCTGCTGGCGGATGGAGCGCAGGCGGGCGCCCAACGATTTGGCGTACTCAGAGGGCATACGGACACTCCCAGTGCTCTTGCCCGGGGTTCTCCCCAGCGATCGCTACGGAGCGTGACGGTACGCAGGTTGCGACACGCGGTCAAGTAGTAGTTACCCCTGAGTCGATACCAACGCACAGAAATGTCCGATTTTTCCTCGCATCCAGTTACTGATCGGTCGGTCAGGGAACCGCCAATGGGGCACAACGAGGCCAACCGGCGATCGCTGGTAACGTAGCGTCAGCCTGACACCCTTTAAGTCCCGTCCCGTGAGGCGGGGAAGGAGTGAGCGCCTGTGGCGTTGCCAGAGGCTGCGCAGTCGCAGCCAAAGACCATCCTGACCAGCACCGATCTTCAGCGGGTCGTCGACCGGATCGCCCACCAGATCCTCGAGAAGACTCAGGGCGCGGCAGACACCGCCTTGATGGGTATCCCGACCCGCGGCGGCCCGCTCGCTCGCCGCCTCGCCGACCGCATCCGCACTTTCGAAGGCGTCGATGTACCGGTCGGAGTGTTGGACATCACTCTCTATCGGGACGACCTGCGCCGCCAGGCGACCCGCGCGATCGGCCCCACCGAGGTGCCGCCGGGCGGGATCGACGGCCGGCGGGTGATCCTGGTCGACGACGTGCTCTTCTCCGGCCGCACGGTCCGGGCCGCGCTCGACGCGCTCAGCGATATCGGCCGCCCGCGCAGCGTCCAGCTCGCGGTGCTGGTCGACCGCGGTCACCGTGAGCTGCCGATCCGCGCCGACTACGTCGGCAAGAACATCCCCACGGCGCTCGCCGAGAGCGTCCGCGTCGCCCTCGAGGAGATCGACGGCGTCGACGAGGTCAAGCTCTTCGGGGGTACCCAATGAAGCACCTCTTGTCTGCCGCGGATCTCGACGCGGCCACCGCCACGCTGGTCCTGGACACGGCGGCCGAGATGGCCGGCATCGCCGGCCGCGAGGTCAAGAAGCTGCCCACGCTGCGCGGACGCACGGTGGTGAACCTCTTCTACGAAGACTCCACGCGCACCCGGATCTCGTTCGAGGCGGCCGCCAAGCGGCTGTCCGCGGATGTGATCAACTTCTCGGCCAAGGGTTCCAGCGTCTCGAAGGGCGAGAGCCTCAAGGACACCGCGCTCACCCTCCAAGCGATGGGCGCCGACGCGGTGGTGATCCGGCACCCCGCTTCGGGCGCGCCGCACCGGCTGGCGACCTGGGTCGAAGGTTCGGTCCTGAACGCCGGCGACGGCACTCACGAGCACCCGACGCAGGCGCTGCTCGACGCGTACACGATGCGCTCCCGACTGGGCCGGCTGGCCGGCCTCAAGGTCGCGGTCGTCGGCGATGTGCTGCACAGCCGGGTGGCCCGGTCGAACGTCGCGCTGCTCGCCACGCTCGGCGCGAAGGTCACGCTGGTGGGCCCGCCCACGCTGATCCCGGTCGACCTGCAGACCCAGGTCTCCTACGACCTGGACGCGGTGCTGCCCGACGCCGACGTCGTGATGATGCTGCGGGTGCAGCGCGAGCGCATGAACGACTCATACTTCCCGTCGGAACGCGAGTACGCGCGGAGGTACGGGCTGGACGGGCCGAGGATGCGCAAGCTGCCCGAACACGCGATCGTGATGCATCCCGGCCCCATGAACCGGGGGATGGAGATCGCCCCGGAGGTGGCCGATTCGGCCCGCTCCACCATCGTCGAACAGGTCGCCAACGGTGTCTCCGTGCGGATGGCCGTCCTCTATCTGCTGCTCGGAGGCAAGCCGTGAAGTACCTCATCAAGGGTGTGTCGGTGCTCGGCCGGCCCAAAACCGACCTGCTGATCCGCGACGGTGTCATTCAACAAGGTGACGCCAAGGGCGCCGAGGTCCTCGACGGGGACGGCCTGGTCGCGCTGCCCGGACTGGTCGACCTGCACACCCACCTGCGGGAACCGGGGCGCGAGGACGCCGAGACCGTCGAGTCCGGCTCACGGGCGGCGGCCCTGGGCGGATACACGGCCGTGTGCGCGATGGCGAACACGTCGCCGGTCGCCGACACGGCCGGCGTGGTCGAGCAGGTGTACCGCCTGGGCCGCGAGGCCGGGCTGGTCGACGTGCAGCCGATCGGGGCGGTCACGGTCGGGCTGGCCGGGGAGCGCCTCGCGGAACTGGGCGCCATGGCCACCTCCGCCGCGGCGGTGCGGGTCTTCTCCGACGACGGGCACTGCGTGTCCGACCCGAAGCTGATGCGGCGGGCGCTGGAGTACGTGAAGGCGTTCGACGGCGTGATCGCGCAGCACGCCGAGGAGCCCCGGCTGACCGAGGGCGCCCAGATGCACGAGGGCGAGGTCGCCACCCGGCTGGGCCTGACCGGCTGGCCGGCGGTGGCCGAGGAGGCCACCCGCGCCCGCGCCGTCCGGCTGGCCGAGCACGTCGGCCCCCGCCTGCACGTGTGCCACGTGTCGACGGCGGGCAGCGTCGAGGTGCTGCGGCACGCCAAGGCGCGCGGCGTTCGCGTCACCGCGGAAGTCACGCCGCACCACCTTTTGCTGACCGACGAGCGGGCGACCAGCTACGACCCGGTCTTCAAGGTGAACCCGCCGCTGCGCACGGCCGCCGACGTCTCGGCTTTGCGCGCGGCGCTGAAAGAGGGCGTCATCGACATCGTCGCGACCGACCACGCCCCGCACGCCGTGGAAGACAAGGAGTGCGAGTGGGCGTACGCCCGGCCCGGCATGCTCGGCCTGGAGACCGCGCTGTCGATCGCGCTGAGCGTGCTGGGTGAAGACTGGGACCTCATCGCCGAACGGATGTCGCGCGCTCCGGCGCGGATCGCGGGCCTTTCCGGGCACGGGCACGACCCGGTGCCGGGCGCGCCGGCGAACCTCACGCTGGTCGACCCGGCCGCCCGCCGGGGGGGGGGCCCGGGGCGGGGGGCGCCCCCCCGCCCCCACCCGCGCCCCCCCCGGCCCGCCCCGCCCCCGCCCGCGGTCCCATCGACCCGGCGGAGTCGGCCTCCCGCAGCCGCAACACCCCCTACGCGGGCATGACACTGCCCGGCAGGGTCGTCGCGACGTTCCTTCGCGGTACGCCCACGGTGCTCGACGGAAAGGCCGTGAAATGAAACAACCAGCGATTCTCGTACTCGAAGACGGGCGCACGTTTCACGGCGAGGCGTACGGCGCGATCGGGGAGACGTTCGGTGAGGCGGTCTTCACCACCGGCATGACCGGCTATCAGGAGACGCTGACCGACCCGTCGTACCACCGTCAGGTCGTCGTGCAGACCGCCCCGCACATCGGCAACACCGGCGTCAACGACGAAGACGACGAGTCCGGCCGGATCTGGGTCGCCGGCTACGTCGTACGCGACCCGGCCCGCATCGGCTCGAACTGGCGCGCCACGGGCGGCCTTGAGGAGCGGCTCGCCGCCGAGGGCATCGTTGGCATCAGCGGCGTCGACACCCGTGCCCTGACCCGGCACCTGCGCGAGCGCGGTGCGATGCGGGTCGGCGTGTCCAGTGTGGAGACCGACCCGGCGGCCCTGCGGGAGCGGGTGCTGGCCTCACCGGAGATGGTGGGCGCCGACCTGTCCGCCGAGGTGACCACGCCGGCCCCGTACGTCGTCAAGGCCGATGGCGAACACCGGCTCACGGTTGCCGCGCTGGACCTCGGAATCAAGCGCAACGTGCCGCGGCGCCTTGCCGCTCGCGGCGTCACGACCCACGTCATGCCGGCCACGTCCACGGTGGAGGATCTGCTCGGCGTCAGCGCCGACGCGGTGTTCTTCTCCCCGGGGCCGGGCGATCCGGCGACCGCCGACCACCCGGTCGCGGTGGCGCGCGAGGTGATGCGCCGGGGGGTGCCGCTGTTCGGCATCTGCTTCGGCAGCCAGATTTTGGGGCGGGCGCTCGGATTCGGCACCTACAAGCTCCAGTACGGGCACCGCGGCATCAACCAGCCGGTTTTCGACAAGACGACCGGCAAGGTCGAGGTGACCTCGCACAACCACGGCTTCGCCGTCGATGCTCCCCACGAGGGCGTGGTCGACACCGACTTCGGTCGGGTGGAGGTCTCCCACGTCTGCCTGAACGACAATGTGGTCGAAGGGCTGCGGGCGCTTGACGTGCCCGCGTTCACCGTGCAGTACCACCCCGAGGCGGCGGCCGGTACGCACGACGCTGATTACCTCTTCGACAGGTTTGTGGAGCTGGTGGACCGTGCCGAAGCGAAGTGACATCAAGCACGTCCTGGTGATCGGCTCAGGCCCGATCGTGATCGGCCAGGCGTGCGAGTTCGACTATTCTGGCACTCAGGCGTGCCGGGTGCTGCGCGCCGAGGGACTGCGGGTCTCGCTGGTGAACTCGAACCCGGCCACGATCATGACCGACCCGGAGTTCGCCGACGCCACGTACGTTGAGCCGATCACGCCGGAGTTCGTCGAGCTGGTCATCGCCCGCGAAAGGCCCGACGCGCTGCTGCCCACCCTCGGCGGCCAGACCGCGCTCAACACGGCGGTCGCGCTGTACGAGTCGGGGGTGCTCGACAAGTACGGCGTGGAGCTGATCGGCGCGAACATCGACGCGATCCGGCGCGGTGAGGACCGCCAGCTGTTCAAGGAGATCGTGGCACTCGCCGGCGCTCGCGTCGGCATGGGCAGCTCAGCTGGGGAAGACGATTTGGTTCCTCGGAGCCGGGTCTGCCACTCGCTCGACGAGGTGCGTGAGACGGCCGCCGACCTGGGCCTGCCGGTCGTGATCCGGCCGTCGTTCACCATGGGCGGCCTCGGCTCGGGCATGGCGCACACCGATGAAGACCTGGAGCGCATCGCCGGCGCGGGGCTCGCCGCGTCGCCCGTGCACGAGGTGCTCATCGAGGAGAGCGTGCTCGGCTGGAAGGAGTACGAGCTGGAGCTGATGCGCGACCGCAAGGACAATGTTGTCGTCATCTGCTCCATCGAGAACGTCGACCCGATGGGTGTGCACACCGGCGACAGCGTGACGGTGGCGCCCGCGATGACGCTGACCGACCGCGAGTACCAGCGGATGCGCGACCTGGGCATCGCGGTACTGCGGCAGGTGGGTGTCGACACCGGCGGCTGCAACATCCAGTTCGCGATCCACCCGGAGACGGGGCGGATCGTCGTCATCGAGATGAACCCGCGGGTGTCGCGGTCGTCGGCGCTCGCCTCGAAGGCCACCGGCTTCCCGATCGCCAAGATCGCTGCGAAGCTGGCCATCGGGTACACATTGGACGAGATCCCCAACGACATCACTCTCGAGACACCAGCGGCGTTCGAGCCCACGCTCGACTACGTGGTGGTGAAGATCCCGCGGTTCGCGTTCGAGAAGTTCCCGGGCGCCGACCCGGAGCTGACGACCACGATGAAGTCGGTCGGCGAGGCGATGGCGCTGGGCCGGAACTTCACCGAGGCGCTCAACAAGGCGATGCGCTCGATGGAGACCAAGGCGGCCGGGTTCTGGACCGTGCCCGACCCCTCCGGCAGCACGCTGGAATCCACCTTGGACGCGCTCCGGACGCCGCACGACGGCCGCCTCTACACCGTCGAGCGGGCACTGCGGCTCGGCGCGACGGTGGAACAGGTCGCCGAGGCTTCGGGCGGGATGGACCCGTGGTTCCTCGACCAGATCGCGTCCCTTGTGGAGCTTCGCCGCGAGATCGAGGCTGCGCCAGTACTCGATGAAGCTCTTGTGCGGCGGGCCAAACGCGCCGGTCTGTCCGACCGGCAGGTCGCGGCTCTGCGGCCCGAACTGGCCGGCGAAAACGGCCTGCGGACCCTCCGCCACCGGCTCGGGCTGCGCCCGGTCTACAAGACCGTCGACACGTGCGCGGCCGAGTTCGAGGCGAAGACGCCTTATCACTACTCCTCCTACGACGAGGAGACCGAGGTCGCGCCCTCCGACCGGCCAAAAGTGCTGATTCTCGGCTCAGGACCGAACCGGATCGGGCAGGGCATCGAGTTCGACTACTCGTGCGTGCACGCCGTTTTGGCGTTGCGCGGCGACTACGAGACGGTGATGGTCAACTGCAATCCCGAGACCGTCTCCACCGACTACGACACCGCCGACCGGCTGTACTTCGAGCCGCTCACGTTCGAGGACGTGCTGGAGGTGTGGCACGCCGAGCACTCGTCCGGCGTCGCCGCGGGTGGCCCGGGCGTGGTCGGCGTGATCGTCCAGCTCGGCGGGCAGACCCCGCTGGGGCTCGCGCAGCGTCTCAAGGACGCGGGCGTGCCGATCGTCGGCACCAGCCCGGAGAGCATCCACCTGGCTGAGCACCGCGGCGCGTTCGGGGCCGTCCTGGCCAAGGCCGGCCTCCGGGCGCCCGCGCACGGCACGGCAACGTCGTTCGACGAGGCGCGCGCGATCGCCAACGAGATCGGGTACCCGGTGCTGGTCCGGCCGTCGTACGTGCTCGGCGGGCGGGGCATGGAGATCGTGTACGACGAGCCGACGCTGCGCGACTACATCGGGCGGGCCACCGACATCTCGCCGGACCACCCGGTGCTGGTCGACCGGTTCCTCGACGACGCGATCGAGATCGACGTCGACGCGCTGTGTGACGCGGATGGAGACGTGTACATCGGCGGCGTCATGGAGCACATCGAGGAGGCCGGCATCCACTCCGGCGACTCGTCGTGCGTGCTGCCTCCGATCACGCTCGCCGGATCGCACCTAGCGCAGGTGCGCAAGTACACCGAGGCAATCGCTCGGGGCGTCGGGGTGCGCGGGCTGCTGAATGTTCAGTACGCCCTCAAGGACGACATCCTGTACGTGCTCGAGGCAAACCCGCGCGCCTCCCGGACCGTCCCGTTCGTGTCCAAGGCGACGGCCGTGCAGCTGGCCAAGGCGGCGAGCAAAATCATGCTCGGTGCTTCGGTCAGGGAACTGCGCGCCTCCGGCCTGCTCCTGGCGGAAGGTGACGGCGCCGACCTGCCCGACGGGGCACCCATCGCGGTCAAGGAGGCGGTGCTGCCGTTCAAGCGGTTCCGCACCCCGGCCGGCAAGGGCGTCGACAACCTGCTCGGCCCGGAGATGAAGTCGACCGGCGAGGTGATGGGCATCGACGCCGGGTTCGGCCAGGCGTTCGCCAAGTCACAAGCCGGTGCGTACGGCTCGCTGCCCACCGCCGGCACAATCCTGGTAACGGTGGCCAACCGCGACAAGCGCGCCATGGTCTTTCCAGTCAAGCGGCTGGCCGACCTCGGATTCGACATCGTGGCGACCGCCGGCACGGGTGAGGTGCTGCGCCGGTACGGGATCGCCTGCCGGATCGTGCCGAAGCACTACGAGGCAGCCGGCACCGATGCGGTGTCCTTGATCGCGGCCGGGGAGATGGCGCTGGTCATCAACACGCCGCAGGGGTCGGGCGCGAGCGCGCGCTCCGACGGGTACGAGATCCGCAGCGCGGCGGTGACCGCCGACATCCCGTGCATCACGACCGTGCCGGGCGTGACGGCGGCGGTGATGGGCATCGAGGCCCTGATCCGCGGCGACATGACCGTCCGCCCCTTGCAAGACCTCCACGCCGCCCTCCGGCCGACGCCGTGACAACACGCACCCCGCCCTCCCACCCCTTCCCGCCGCCGGCGGGAGGCGGCCCTCGCACAGCGGCGGCGACCGCTCGCCCCCGGAGCCGCCCCTTCTCGCCGATCAAGGGCAAACGCACGTGGTTTGATCTCTTTTCCGCGTGCATTTGTCCTAGATCGGTGAGAACGGCCTTGATCGACGCGCGCCCGCGCCGCGGCGGGGGACGTGCGCGCGGCGGGGGACGTGCGCGCCAGCGTCGCGCGGTTCGCTGGGAGTGCGCGGTCCGCGGGGAGTGCGCGCGGTGAGCGGGTATCGGCTCGGGCGGGCGGCACTGTTCCGGATCGGAGGCGGTGACGCGGAGTCGGCGCACGAGTGGACGCTGCGGCGGCTCGCGGGCCTGCCGGGGTGGGCTCTGGCCGGCCTGCGCAAGCGGTACGCGGTGCGAGCGCCGGTGCGGGTCTTCGGAGTCGATTTCCCGAACCCGGTCGGGCTGGCCGCCGGCATGGACAAGAACGGTGTCGCGTTACCGGCGTGGCCGGCGCTCGGCTTCGGGTTCGTCGAGGTTGGCACCGTCACCGCGCATCCGCAACCGGGCAACCCGCGCCCCCGACTCTTCCGCCTCCCGGCCAGCGAGGCCGTGATCAACCGGATGGGCTTCAACAACGACGGCGCGGCGGCGTTGGCGGCCCGGCTCGCACCGGTCGGCGTACCGCTGGGGATCTCGCTGGGGAAGTCGAAGATCACCCCGCTGAACGAGGCGGTGGCCGACTACGTCGCCTCGTACGAGGCGGTGCGCGAGCACGCGGCCTACATTGCGGTGAACGTGTCGTCGCCGAATACACCGGGGTTGCGCGCACTTCAGGACCGAGATCACCTCGATGCGCTCCTCGGGGCGCTCGTGGGCGGACCTCCCGTCCTTGTGAAGATCGCACCAGATCTCACCGAGCAGGCGATAGCCGAGGTGTTGCAGGTTTGCACCGACCGGGGTGCGGCCGGCGTTATCGCGACCAACACGACATTGTCCCGAGAAGGGCTCCCTGAGGGCACACCACACCGGGACGAAGCTGGCGGCCTCTCGGGGCGCCCGCTCACCGCGAGAGCCCGCGAGGTCGTGGCCTTCGTCCACCGCGAGACGGCCGGCGCCCTGCCGGTGATCGGTGTGGGCGGCATCCTGGACCCGGACGACGCCGCACGCCTCTTCGACGCGGGCGCCGCCCTGGTGCAGCTCTACACGGGCTTCATATACCGAGGGCCGGCCCTGGTCCGGGCGATCGCCCGCGAGGCCGCGGCCAGAAACGTGGTGAGAGCCGGCCCATGACCGAGCCAGCTGGCGCTCGCTCCGCTCGCGCGGGTCATGCGCCCGGAAGTCGGCCTGCGCCCGCCAGACGCTTCGGTCGCTGC
>NZ_JAIBNX010000247.1:1857-11717 GCF_026130045.1 Micromonospora sp. CPCC 205371 | reverse complement strand
CGGCGCGGCGCGGCGCGGACGGCGCGGCGCAGACGGCGGACAGCGCGGACGGCGCGGCGCGGACGGCGCGGCGCGGACGGCGGAGGGCGGACGGCGGACGGCGGTTGATCGAAGTCCCGAAACTAGCGGACACGCCGTTGGTTCGGCAGGTCTTGGGACTTCGATCATGGGCGCCCGGTGTTGCCGCGCGCACGCGCGTCCGGCAGCAACGGCGATCAAGGCCATCCGCGTCGATCAAGGGCAAACGCACGCGGTTTTGAGATCGAAGCACGTGCATTTGCCCATGATCGGCGAGCAGGGGGCCGCGTCGCACGCACGCACGCGCGCGCGGCGCCGGGAGGGTGGAGGGGTGGGTCAGGCGCCGCTGGTTACGCGGTAGGCGTCGAAGACGCCGTCGACCTTGCGGACCGCGGCCAGTAGGTGGCCCAGGTGCTTCGGGTCGGCCATCTCGAAGGAGAACCGGCTCACCGCCACCCGGTCGCGCGTCGTGGTCACCGTCGCGGACAGGATGTTGACCCGCTCGTCGCTCAGTACCCGGGTCACGTCGGCCAGCAGCTTGTGCCGGTCGAGCGCCTCCACCTGGATCGCCACCAGGAACGTGGACGCCGATGTCGGCTTCCAGGTCACCTCGACGATCCGGTCGGGCTGGGCCTGGAGGTCTTCGGCGTTGGCGCAGTCGTCACGGTGCACGCTGATGCCGCCGGAGCGGGTCACGAAGCCGAACACCGCGTCGCCCGGTACCGGGGTGCAGCAGCGCGCCAGCTTGATCCAGACGTCGGTGACGCCGTGCACCACGACGCCCGGGTCGTGGGAGGTCTGGCGGGCCCGCGGGGGCTTGGTCGCGACCGCGGTCTCGGCGATGTCTTCGACCGCGCCCTCTTCGCCGCCGTATCCGGCAACGAGCCGTTGAACGACGGACTGGGCGGAGACCTGGTTTTCGCCCACGGCGGCGTACAGGGATGCCACGTCGGCCAGGTGTAGGTCGCGGGCGATCGTCATCAGGGAGTCGCTGGTGAGCAGCCGCTGCAGGGGCAGCCCTTGGCGGCGCATCGCCTTGACGATCGAGTCCTTGCCGGCCTCGATGGCCTCTTCGCGGCGCTCCTTGTTGAAGTACTGCCGGATCTTGGTGCGCGCCCGCGGGCTCTTGACGAACCCGAGCCAGTCTTGCGACGGCCCAGCCGTGTCGGACTTCGACGTGAAGATTTCGATCACGTCGCCGTTGGACAGCGTCGACTCCAGCGGCACCAGCTTGCCGTTGACCCGGGCGCCGATGCACTTGTGCCCGACCTCGGTGTGCACGGCGTACGCGAAGTCGACCGGCGTGGAGCCCGTGGGCAAGGGGATGACGTCGCCCTTGGGCGTGAAGACGTACACCTCCTGGCTGGACAGGTCGAACCGCAGCGCGTCGAGGAACTCGCTGGGGTCGCTGGCCTCCCGCTGCCAGTCGAGCAGCTGCCGCAGCCACGTCATCTCGTCGATGTGGGCCGGCGGGCCGACGATCGTCGCGCCCTTCTGCTCCTTGTACTTCCAGTGCGCCGCGATGCCGAACTCGGCCGTGCGGTGCATGCCGATCGTGCGGATCTGCATCTCGACCGGCTTGCCGGTCGGCCCGATCACGGTCGTGTGCAGCGACTGGTACATGTTGAACTTCGGCATCGCGATGTAGTCCTTGAACCGGCCCGGCACGGGCTGCCAGTTCGCATGGATCACACCGAGCGCCGCATAGCAGTCACGGACCGTGTCGACCAGGATGCGCACGCCGATCAGGTCGTAGATGTCGTTGAAGTCCCGCCCCCGCACGATCATCTTCTGATAGATCGAGTACAGGTGCTTCGGCCGCCCCGTCACCTCAGCCTTGATCTTCGCGGCCTTCAGGTCGAGCTGAACCTTCTGCGTCACCTGGCGCAGCAGCGTGTCGCGCTGCGGCTGGTGCTCGCCGATCAGTCTGTTGATCTCTTCGAACCGCTTGGGGAACAGCGTGCCGAACGCGAGGTCTTCCAGCTCCCACTTGATCGTGTTCATGCCCAGGCGGTGGGCCAGCGGAGCCAGGATCTCCAGCGTCTCCTTGGCCTTCTGCTCCTGCTTGGGGCGGGGCAGGAAGGTCAGGGTGCGCATGTTGTGCAGCCGGTCGGCCAGCTTGATGACCAGTACCCGAGGGTCTTTGGCCATCGCGACGACCATCTTGCGGATGGTCTCGGCCTTGGCCGCGTCGCCGAGCTTGACCTTGTCGAGCTTGGTGACGCCGTCGACCAGCAGCGCGACCTCGGGACCGAAGTCGGTGCGCATGTCCTCAAGGGTGTACTGGGTGTCTTCGATCGTGTCGTGCAGCAGCGCCGCGACCAGCGTCGTGGTGTCCATGCCCAGGTTGGCCAGGATGGTCGCCACCGCGAGCGGATGCGTGATGTACGGGTCGCCGGACTTCCGGTACTGCCCGGAGTGCCACTTGGCCGCCACGTCGAAGGCGTGCTGCAGCGACCGCGCGTCGGCCTTGGGATGGCACGCGCGGTGCGTGGCGATCAGTGGTTCGAGCACCTCGCTGACCTGTGGCGTCTGCCAGGGCGCGTTGAATCGGGCCAGCCGCGCTCGCACGCGGCGCCCGGTGGGAGCGCCGGCCAGGCCGAAACCCGAGCCGTTGTCGTCATCCGTCGGGTGCGGATGCTCGACAGGCTGTGTGGGCTCGACGGGGTGCATAGAACTCTCATCCCCTACAGGATGGGCGACGTCGTGGGACACCGGCCTCCTCACACCTCGCCGGGAACTGAACCGACCGTATCCGGCCGGCCCTACCCTCCGCTACCCAACAACAAGCCCGCCCCGAAAAGTCCCAGCAGCTTAAACGGTCAACAGGGCATGTACGTCGCGCGGCGCCAGCCGCTCGCGGCCAGGCAGGAACGATAGCTCCAAGACCACTGTGAAGCCGGTCACAACGCCGCCGGCCCGCTCGACCAGGTCGAGCGAGGTGGCCGCGGTGCCGCCGGTCGCCAGTACATCGTCGACTACCAGCACCCGCTGCCCCGGCCGGAACGCGTCCCGGTGGATCTCCAGGGCCGCCTCGCCGTACTCCAGCTCGTAGGAGGCGGTGTACGTCTCCCGGGGGAGCTTGCCGGCCTTGCGCACCGGTATGGCGCCCACGCCGGCGGCGTACGCGATCCCGGCCGCGAGCAGGAAGCCGCGCGCCTCGATGCCCGCGACCGCGTCGAAGCTGTCACGCCCGTGGTGGTCGACGATGCCGTCGACCATCTCACGGAAGGCCATGCCGTCCGCGAACAGCGGCGTCAGGTCCTTGAAGAGGATGCCCGGCTTAGGGAAGTCGGGCACATCCACCACGTGACTGGCGACGAGCTTCGCCAGGTCGGTCACCGGCGCTTACCCCGGCCAGGCCGGTTGCCGCCGGGCCGACCGCCGCGACCGCTGGACGGCCGCTTGCCGGTGGCCGGACGGGAGCCGACCTTGGGCGTGGCGCCCGCCATGGCCGCGAGCTCCTCGTCGGAGCCTGGCTCGGCCGCCGCCTTCTTGGCGACCTGCTTGGGCGAGCGGGTGCCCTTGACGGGCACCTCGCCCCGGGCGATGGCCGCCCGGCGGGCGAGTACGCGCTGCGTGTGGCCCTGGTACTTCGGCTCGTATGCCTTGAAGGTAGCCAGCACCGGCGTCGCGAAGAAGATCGACGAGTACACCGCGATGCCCATACCGACGAAGAGCACCAGGCCCAGGTCGCGGAGCGTGCCGGCACCGAGCAGGAACGCGCCGATGAACAGCAGGCCGCCGACCGGGAGCAGGGCCACGAGGCCGGTGTTGATCGAACGCATCAGCGTCTGGTTGACCGCCAGGTTGGCGGCTTCCCCGTACGTCTGCGTGCTGCTCGCCGTGATGCCGCGCGTATTTTCCTGCACCTTGTCGAACACGACCACGACGTCATAGAGCGCGAAGCCCAGGATCGTCAGGAAGCCGATGATGGTCGACGGGGTGATCTCGAAGCCGACCAGCGAATAGATGCCGGCGGTGATGATCAGGTCGAGCAGCAGGGAGATGACCGCCGATACGGCCATCCGCCACTCGAAGCGGACCACCAGGTACAGCGTGACCGCCCCGAGGAAGATCAGCAGAGCGAGCAGCGCGCGCTCGGTGACCTGGGCGCCCCACGCGCCGCTGACCCGGTTGTTGCTGATGACGCTCTCGGAGATTCCCAGCTCTTCGGCGATGTCGGCCTTGACCCGCAGGGCCTGGTCGGACGTCAGCTCCGAGGTGCGGATCAGGTACGTGCCACCGCCGCCGCCCACCTGCTGGGTGGAGGCCACCCGCAGCGGCTCGTCGGCGTTGTCGATGTTGCCCAGCGCCTCGGTGACCGCGTTTTCCGCGTCGCTCATCGAGCCGGTCGACACCGGCACCTGGAACTCGTCGCCGCCGGAGAAGTCGATGCCAAGCGTGAACCCGCGGAACGTGAAGCTCAGGATCGCGATCAGCACCGCGGTGGCGGCGACCGTGAACCAGACCTTGCGCCGGCCGATGACGTTGATGCCGGCTTCGCCCTTGTAGAGGCGGGTAGCGATACCGCTCATCGGGTCACGCCTCCTTCACGCGGGGCTTGCTGGGGGTGTTGCTCGGGGGCGATGCCGGCTCTTTCTCTTTTTCGAGCACCCGGCCGAGGCCGCTGACGCGCGGCGAGAGGAACGCCTTGGTGCGGGCGAACATCGTCATGATCGGGTGCCGGAAGAGGAAGACGACCACGAGGTCGAGGATGGTGGCGAGGCCGAGCGCGAACGCGAAGCCCTTCACCGGGCCGACCGAGACCAGGTACAGAATCACCGCCGCCATGATGGTGACCGCGTTCGCCGAGATGATCGTGCGGCGGGCACGGGCCCAGGCGCGCGGCACCGCGCTGCGCGGGCTGCGGCCTTCCCGGATCTCGTCCTTCAATCGTTCGAAGTAGATGACGAACGAGTCGGCGGCCACACCTAGCGACACGATGAAGCCCGCGATGCCGGCGAGGTTGAGCGTGAAGCCGATCTGCCGGCCGAGCACGATCAGCGCACCGAAGACCAGCAGGCCGGACAGGATCAGGCTCAGGAAGATGACCGTGCCGAGCAGGCGGTAGTAGAAGAACGAGTAGATGATGACCAGCAGCATGCCGATGCCCGCGGCCAGCAGACCGGCCTTGAGGTACTCCGTGCCGAGCGTGGCGGTGACGTTCTGGACCTCGCTCTGCTCGAAGGTCAGCGGCAGCGCGCCGTAGCGGAGCTTGCTGGCCAGCTCGTTGGCGGTCTCGGAGTTGAAGTCGCCGGTGATCTGCGAATTGCCGGTGAGCACGCCCTGGATCTCCGGAGACGAGATCACCTCGTTGTCGAGCACGACGGCAACCCGGCAGCGGCTCTGGTCGCCGAGTGCGGACTGCTCGCAGGCACCGCCGGTGTTCTCGTACGCCTCGCGGGTCAGGTCGGTCCACTTCTTCTGGCCGGCGCCGGTGAAGTCGAGCGAGACGACCCACTGGCCGTTTTGGGTGTCGAGCACGCCGTCGGCGTCGCTGACGTCGGTGCCCAGCACCTTGGCGACATCGAGCAGGTACTTCTGCGCGCCCTCGCAGGAGACCGCCTGCTGCTCAGGGTTGGCGATCGAGCCCGGCCGCCGGTCGGCGAGCTGCGCGCAGGTGATCGTCGGCACGTTGAACTGCATGGCCGGCGGGAGCACCGCGACCTCGTCGCCGGTCAGCTTGCCGAACGGCGCGTAGGTGGTGGCCGCCGTCGGGTCGGTGCTCGCGTCCGGCGGGGCCTGCAGGCCGTTCGCCGCCGCCCACAGCTGCGGGCCGATCTTCGCCTGGACCGCGGCGAGCCGCTGCTCAGGGGTCAGGTCGTCGGTGTCGCCCGGCTCGGGCGTCGCCGACGTGGATGGCGCCGGAGAGGCCGATGTGGAGGCGCTCGGGGTCGGCGTGGCCGCCATGCCGCCCTGCCCACCCGGGCTGGCCGAGGCCGACGGGGTGGCCGCCGGAGAGGCCGACGCGCTCGCACCCGGAGACGGCGTCGCACTGCCCGACGGGGTCGGCGTCGCCGCGGGCACCAGCGCGCCGCTGTCGGTGGTCACCTTCAGGACCTTGCGGAACCGCAGCTCGGCCGCCTCGCCGAGCTCGGCCAGCGCGTCGTTGCTCTCGCCCGCGAGGGACACAACGATGTTGCTGTTGCCCTCGGTGACCACCTCGGCCTCGGACACGCCGTACGCGTTGGCCCGCGCCTCGATGATCTGCCGCGCCTCTTCCAGGGAGTCGGCGCTCGGGTCCTTGCCGTCCATCGTGGACGCCGTATAGGTGACCCGGCTGCCGCCGATCAGGTCGAGGCCGAGCCGCGGATGCAGGCGGTCGGCGAAGCTTCCACTGGCGCCGGCGAAGAACACCAGCAGGTAGAGGACGACGAAGATGAGGCCGAGCACGGCGAGTTGCCGGCCGGGACGCATCTGTCCCTGAGGTGGTGCCACGGCTGTCGGGTCTCCTGTGCGGTATGGCCGCCGGTGGGCACGGCGGAGTTCTGGTGGGGGGCGCGGGGCGCGTCAGTCCTTCTTGGCTTCGGCCTCGTCGATCACGGGCTCGGCCTCGGGCTCCTCGGCGGGCTCCGGCTTGCTGACCACGCGCGCGATCGCGGGACGCGCGTAGCGAGCGTGCACGCCGGGAGCCACTTCGAGGATCACGGTCTCGTCGTCGGACTCGACGATCGTGCCGTACAGGCCGCCGATCGTGACGACCTCCGCGCCCGGGCCGAGGGTGCGCTGCATCTGCTCCGCCTCGCGCCGGCGGCGCTGCTGCGGGCGGATCATCATGAAGTACATGACGCCGAAGAGCAGAACGATCATAAGTATCGGCATGAAGCTGCCGGCGCCGCCGCCGGAGTTTGCTGCCTGAAACACGGTGTCGAACCTTCCAGTTGATCCTCCACGGGCGCGGGGGCGCCGGAGCGGAGGCGGAGTCTCACGTCCTGTACGGACCGCGGCGAAGTCTAATCCCTATGGCTGAGAACTCCTATACAGCCCCGCCTATGGCTCGGCGGAGAAGAGATCAGGTGGCGCCGCGGTGCCGCTCGCGAACGTACCATTTGGGGGCGTTCGTCCGAGATGACGCCATGCCGCGTCGGTGGCGACGCGTCCCCTGGGCGTACGCGCGAGCAGGCCCGCACGCACCAGGAACGGCTCACAGACCTCTTCGACGGTGACCGGCTGCTCCCCCACCGCCACCGCGAGCGTCGACAGACCTACCGGCCCGCCCCGGAACGAGTCGACCAGCGCGACCAGCACCGCCCGGTCGAGCCGGTCGAGGCCCAGATCATCGACGTCGTACACGGCCAGGGCCGCCCGGGCGGTCTCCTGGTTGACCACCCCGTCGGCCCGTACCTCGGCGAAGTCGCGCACCCGGCGCAGCAGCCGGTTGGCGATCCGGGGCGTACCGCGCGAGCGCCCGGCGATCTCGACCGCACCTTCGTCGGTGATCGGTACCCCGAGAATGCGCGCCGAACGGTGCAGGAGCGTCTCCAGGTCGGCGGGAGAGTAGAAGTCGAGGTGCGCCACGAACCCGAAACGGTCGCGCATCGGCCCGGTGAGCAGGCCGGACCGGGTGGTCGCGCCGACCAGCGTGAAGGGCTCGACGTCGAGCGGGATCGCGGTCGCGCCCGGCCCCTTGCCCACGATGACATCGACCCGGAAGTCCTCCATCGCGCTGTACAGCAGCTCTTCGGCCGGCTTGGCGATGCGGTGGATCTCGTCGATGAACAGCACGTCGCCTTCGGCGAGGCTGGTCACGATCGCGGCCAGGTCGCCCGAGCGCTCGATCGCCGGACCGCTGGTCACCCTGATGCCGCTGCCCAGCTCCGCCGCCACGATGTTGGCGAGGGTCGTCTTACCCAAGCCGGGCGGGCCCGACAGAAGGATGTGGTCGGGTGGGCTGCCGCGTCCCTTCGCGCCACGCAGCAGCAGGTCCAGCTGATCGCGTACTCGATGCTGGGCGATGAAGTCGGCCAGGCGCTTCGGACGGACGCTGACCTCCGCGTCCCTTTCCGCGTCGGTCGCGTACGCGGACACCAGCCCTTCGGAGTCGGTCATCGCGTCTTACCCAGCAGGCGGATGGCCTGCCTGAGCAGCACCGGAACGGGCGGCACCGCGCCGTCGACCGTCTCCGCGACCGCGGCCACCGCCTGGTCGGCCTGCGAGGCGGTCCAGCCGAGCCCGACGAGGCCCTGCCGCACCTGCTCCTGCCAGGCACCGCCGACCACGCCCGCGTTGCCATCTGAGCCGACGGACACCGGGCCGATGCGGTCGCGCAGCTCCAGCACCAGCCGCTCGGCGCCCTTCTTGCCGATGCCGGGCACCCGGGTCAGCGTGGCGGTGTCCGCGCCCGCGATCGCGCGCCGCACGGTGTCCGGCGAGTGCACCGCCAGTACCGCCTGAGCGAGCCGCGGACCGACGCCGCTCGCGGTCTGGAGCAGCTCGAACAGCTGCTTTTCGTCGTCGTCGGCGAAGCCGTACAGGGTGAGCGAGTCTTCGCGCACCACCAGGCTGGTCGCGAGCCGCGCCAGCTCGCCGAGCCGCAGGCCGGCGAGCGTGCCCGGCGCGCACTGCACGGCGAGCCCGACGCCACCGACGTCGATGACCGCTCCGTCCGGCGACACCGCCGCGACCGTCCCGCGCACGCTCGCGATCATTTTCGTCCTCCCCGCTGTCGGGCAGCCGCCGCCTGCGCCGCCGCCGCGAGCTTAGACCGGGTGCCGCCTCGCCATACATGGCAGATGGCCAGGGCGAGCGCGTCCGCGGCGTCGGCGGGCTTCGGTGGCGCGTCGAGCCGCAGCAGCCGGGTCACCATCGACGTGATCTGCGCCTTGTCGGCCTGGCCCGAGCCGGTGATGGCGGCCTTGACCTCGCTCGGTGTGTACGTGGTGACCGGCAGCCCCGCACGTGCCCCGGCCAGCACCGCGACCGCGCTGGCCTGTGCGGTGCCCATGACGGTGCGGACGTTGTGTTGGCTGAACACCCGCTCGACGGCGACGCTCTCCGGCTGGTGCTCGGCGACCAGGTCGGCGAGCCTGCGGTCGAGGTGCAGCAGGCGCTGCGCGAGGTCTTCGGACGGGTCGCTCTGGACCACGTAGTAGGCCACGAGCGTGCAGGGCCGCCCCGGCACTCCCTCGACCACGCCGACCCCGCACCGGGTCAACCCGGGATCCACACCGAGCACCCGCACGAGGCAACCGTACCGACCGCACCCTCGAAGAGAGCGGACCGACACACGTTCGAATTCAGCGCGCCGCGATGCCGGCCAGCACGGCGTCGACGGTGCGCTCGGGGAGGTTCTCCTCGCTCAGCTGCGGGTTCCACCGGAGCACCCGCTGGAGCGTCGTCGGCCCCATGAGCATTGCCATGGTCAGCTCCAGGTCGATGTCGGGGCGCAGCTCGCCGGTGCGGATGCCACGGCGCAGCACCTCCCGCATCAGCTCCCGCCTCGGCGCCACGATCTCCTGATACATGTCGTACTGCTGCGGGTTGCGGTGCATCTCCGGCACCAGGCACGGCATGATCTTGTCGGCCCGCGGGTCGCGCATGCGTGCGGCCGCGCTGACCAGCGTCACCAGGTCGTCGCGCACCGAGGCACCATCCGGCATCGGAGGGTGCCCCTTGAGCTTGCGGATCGCCTCGACCATCAGCGCGTCCTTGCCGGACCAGCGCCGGTAGATGGTCGCCTTGCCGACGCCCGCGCGCGCGGCGATCGCCTCGATCGACAGCGACTCGACCGAGGCACCCTCGGCCAGCAGGTCGAGCACCGCCTCGACGATCGCCTCATCGGCGCGGGCGGGTGGCGGGGGGCCCCGGGGGCGCCGGGGGGCGGGGGGTAGGGTGCGCCC
>NZ_JAIBNX010000247.1:0-1847 GCF_026130045.1 Micromonospora sp. CPCC 205371 | reverse complement strand
CCCCACGCCCCGCAGCCCGCCCCCCCCCCCGCCGCCCGCCCCAGGGGCGCGGGCCCTCCGCGGCCGCCCAGGCGCCCGCGGAGCGCTGGCTACGGTCATGCCCGTTAGCTCAGTCATGGCCGAAACCTTACGAGGCCGGCGCGAGTTCCGGCTGCTGCGCCGGCGCAGGCGCCTCGTCCGGTGAGACCTGGTGCCCATCCGCCTTGCCGGGCATCCAGCGCAGCACCATCAGCACGCCCAGCGCCGCCACTATCGCGCCGATCGCCGCCGTCCAGTGCATCGCCGTGACGAACGCGTGGTTCGCCGCGTCGATCACCGGGCCGCCCGCCGGCCCCAGGCCCTGTGCCACGCCATACGCGCCGGAGATCGACTCTTCGACCGCGTCGCGAGCCGGCTCCGGCAGCGTGCTGGCGGCCGAGCTGACCTCACCCCGGTAGACACCTGCCAGTACCGAGCCGAGCACCGCCACACCGAGCGCGCCGGCGACCTGGCGGACGGTGTTGCTGACCGCCGAGCCGACGCCGGCCTTCTCGCGCGGCAGCGACGACATGATGGACTCCATCGCCGGCGGCATGATGTTGGCCATCCCCACGCCCTGGACGAAGAACAGCACCAGGACCACCCAGATCGGGGTGTCCACGCCGAGGAAGACGAAGCCGCCCATGCCGACCGCGGTCAGCGCCAGCCCCACCCAGGAGACCGCCTTGGCGCCGTACTTCTTGACCATGGCCGCGCTGCGCGGCGCGAACACGAGCTGCGCGACCGCGAACGGCAGCAGCATCAGGCCGGTCTCCAGCGGGCTGTAGCCGCGGACGAGCTGCAGGTAGAACGCGCTGAAGAAGAACACGCCCAGTGCCGCGAAGAAGACCAGGCCGATGAGCGCCACCGGAGCCGCGAACCGCGGCACCTTGAACAGCCGCACGTCCAGCGACGGGAACTCGATGCGCCGCTCGTAGGCCACGAACGCCGCCAGCACCGCCAGACCACCCAGGATGGCCGCCCAGACGACCGGCCGCCCGAAGCCGTGCTCGCCGCCGTCGATGATGCCGTACGAGAGCGCGACCAGGCCGACCACGGACAGCAGCACGCCGATGATGTCGATCTTCCCCGGGCGCGGGTCGCGCGACTCGGGCACCAGCAGCGCAACCGCCACCAGGCCAGCCAGCACCACCGGCACGTTGATCAGGAAGACCGAGCCCCACCAGAAGTGCTCCAGCAGGATGCCGCCCAAGATCGGGCCGATCGCGATCGCCAGGCCGACCGAGCCGGACCAGATGGCGATCGCCCGCCCGCGCTCGCGCGGGTCGAAGACGTTGGAAATGATCGACAGCGTCACCGGCATGATCGCCGCGCCGCCGAGGCCCATGAGGGCGCGTGCCCAGATGAGCTGCGCCGGGTCCTGCGCGTACGCGGACAGCGCCGACGCGAGGCCGAAGAGCGCCAGGCCGATGGCCAGGAAGCGCTTGCGACCGTACCGGTCGCCGAGCACCCCGGCGGTGAAGAGCAGGCCGGCGAAGACCAGCGTGTACGAGTTGATGGACCACTCCAGCTCACCCTGGCTGGCGCCCAGGCCGTGCTCCGGGTCGGCGAGTGTCTTCAGCGCGACGTTGAGCACGGTGTTGTCGAGCACCACCACGAGCAGGCTGACCACGAGCACGCCGAGGATGACCCAGCGCCTCGGGTGGCCGGTGTTTGTTTCGGGTTGCAAGTCCCTGTCTCCCCCCGATACGGAACGGTCTCGTTTCACAAGTGAAGCTACGCCCGACCAAAGCGAAACGGAACCGTCTCGTATTAGAAGTGTCCCCCATCACATGATCAAGGCGTCCTTCAAGTCGCTATGACGACTT
>NZ_JAIBNX010000246.1:357-11745 GCF_026130045.1 Micromonospora sp. CPCC 205371 | reverse complement strand
GCGCATCGCGCGCCGGCAGGGGCTACCCCGTTACGGCGCCGGTGCCGGCGCGGGGGTCGGCAGCGGGAGCGCCGGCAGGCCAGGGAGCGGCGGGAGCGGCGGCAACACGGGCAGTGGCAGCGTCGGGAGCGGCAGCGCGGGCAGCGACGGCAGTGCCGGCAACGGTGGCAGGCTCGGCAGCGCCGGCAGTGCCGGCAACGGTGGCAGGCTCGGCAGCGCCGGCAACGACGGCAGTCCCGGTACGCCGGGCGGGCTCGGCGACGGCGAGGGAGACGGCTGGGTCGGGTCCTCGTCGCCGACGTAGAGCAGGCGGTTGGGCGTACCCTCCAGCGGGTTGACCACGACGTCCGGCGTGGTCGCCAGCAGGACCGCCGCCATCACTTCCGGGACCGTCGCTTGTGGACTCGCTTGGAGCGCGAGCGCCGCCGCACCGGCCACGTGCGGTGCCGACATCGACGTACCGCTGATCGTCTCGGTCGCGTCGTCGCCGGTGCCCCACGCGGAGGTGATCCGCACGCCCGGGGCGAGGAGGTCGACGCACGTGCCGTAGTTGGCCCACGCGGCCCGGTTATCGTCGCGGTCGGTCGCCGAGACGGTGAGCGCCTCGGACACGCGAGCCGGCGACTGCATACAGGCCTGGCGCGGCTGGCCACCGGAGCCGTTGCCGGCCGACAGCGCGTACACGACGCCGGACGCGATCGATCGCCGCACGCCCTCGTCGAGCACCTGGTCGCCGGCCCCGCCCAGGCTCATGTTGGCGACGGCGGGCTTGATCGCGTTGGCGGTCACCCAGTCGACGCCGGCGAGCACGGTCTCGGTCGTACCGCTGCCACCGCAGTCCAGTACCCGGACAGCGACGACCTTGGCCTGCTTGGCGACGCCGTGCGCGGCACCGGCGATGGTGCCCGCGACGTGCGTGCCGTGACCGTTGCAGTCGTCCGCGGCGCCCCCGTCGATGGCGTCGTACCCACTTGCCGCGCGGCCGCCGAAGTCGTTGTGTGTCGTGCGCACACCCGTGTCGATCACGTACGCGTGCACGTCAGCCGCGCCGGTGGGCGACGTGTACGCCGCGTCGAGCGGCAGTGTCCGCTGGTCGATCCGGTCGAGGCCCCACGATGGCGGGTCGGCCTGCGTGTCCTGGGCGTGGTAGACGATGTTGCGCTGCACGTACGCGACCCGCGTGTCCCGGGCGAGCGCGTCCGCCTGTGCCGTTGTCAGTGCGGCGGAGAAGCCGTGCAGCGCTGACTCGTAGGTATGCCGGACGGGTATGCCGTGCCGGTCCGCGACCGCCTCAGTTTGGGACCCGGCCTTGAGGACCACAATGTGGACCTCCGGCGGGTCGGCCGCGGGCGCCTGCGGCATCGCGGCCAGTGCCATAACCAGGGCAAGCCCGGTTCCTACCATCGCCCTCACCCGCCGATCCGAGTTCGTGCAAGGGGTAAATTGCCCCTTTTGTACCCCACGAACTCCAAGATCGTCCGGGTTTTACTCCGCTCGGTGGGCCCTGATCTCGTGGCCGACGCTTGTCAAGCACCGCCCGGATGACAGATCGAAACGCCACCCGTGCAGCTGGCAGGTGAGCTGGTTGCCCTCGACGATGCCGAACCGGGTCAGGTCGGCCTTGAGATGCGGGCAGCGTCGCTGTACGACCCAGTCTCCCAGGCGAATGTCCTCTTTGTCCGCGTTCTTGAGATGCTCGTCGTACCAGCCCTCGGCGTACTGGAGGCGCTCCTCCGACAGGCACTTGAAAAACGCGTAGACGAACTCGTTGTACTGCCCGATCCGCGCCGCGGAGAACCGGCACGACAGGAACAGCGAGTTGACCCAGTCAACCTCGCCGATATGCAGCAGGTGCTCGATCAGCGCTCGCTCGGTGCGGAACCGGTACCGGACCTTCTCGTCGCCGTATGGCCGCACCTGCTTGCCCGGAAAGTCCACCACGATCGACTCGACCGACTCACCGTCATAACCCACAAGATCGAAGCGGACCGGCCCGCCCACGCCCTTGGCGAGGTAGAGCGACTCGTCCAGCAGCGGCTCGATGACCCGCTTCATCTCCTTGAGCACGTCGATCTCGGGATGCCGCCACGACGCCTTCTCCGCCTCGATGATCGGGCGCTTGCGCTCCCGCATCTCCTCCAGGTGCGCCACCTTGTTGGCGAAGAACTCGTCGACGTTGGTGGGGTGCGTGGTCGTACACGAGTCCGGCGTCACCTCGGCGACCGACCCGGGCAGCAGCACCACGCCGTTGGTGCCGCCCACCTTGGCGTACTCGCGCATGAAGACCGACTGGTCCGGGAAGATGTTGCCCTCGTCGCCGAAGACGTCGTTGAACTGCCACAACTCGTCGTCGAGAAAGCACGGCGGACCGGCGATCGGGAAGACGTGCGACGCCTTCAGATCGTCGATGTACCGCCAGGTGCGGTCGAACTGCCGGTCCCGCTTCTGCTTGCCGAACGCCGTCTTCGCCGTCTGCGGCAGCTCGTAGACCATCGGGTACCAGATCGCCCCCGAGAACTGCAGCATGTGCGCGTGCACGTGCCCCAGCTCGGCGAACGTGGACAGGTCGGAGGGGCGCGCGTCGTTCTGGTTCAGCAGCCGCACACCGCCGTACTCCACCCACAGCGACGAGTCACCGATCGGCCCATCCGTGGGCGAGGTCAGCGCCTGGATCATCACGTTGAGGCCGCCGTCTAGCTCCACGACCTCGTTGGTCTTCGTCTTGATGAAGCTCGTGAAGCCCAGCTCGCGCAGCTCGTCTTCCAGCTCACTGGTCGGGTACTCCGGCAGCAGGACCGTCGCCTTCTTCGAGATGAAGCGCTTGAGGTGCTCGGCGTCGAAGTGGTCGCGATGCAGGTGGGAGACGTACAGATAGTCGACCTGCCCCAGGCTCTCCCAGTCCAGCAGCGAGTTGTCCGGGAACGGGAACCAGGAAGCGAAGTACGCCGGATTGACCCACGGATCACAGAGGATGCTGCCCGCGGCGGTGTCGATCCGCATACTGGCGTGCCCGGTACCTGTTACTCGCACCGCACCTACTCCCTTGATCCGACGGCTGTCCCGTGTCGACGCTACCGGTACCGCGCGCGGACTCGCCGCCGGGGCGTGCCAGACTTAGTCGCGAGATCCGTTCGAGGGGAAGGACCAGAAGTGGCGGGAAGCGAGCCCGTGACCTCACCCGACCAGCACAAGCCGGGCCACCGCAAGGCGGGCCGGATTGGCGGGGTCGTCACCATCCTGGCGCTGCTGTCCATGCTGGCTGGCAACCACACCGGCCGCACCGAAGACATCTTCCTGGTCGTGATCGCCGCTGGCATCGCGGCCATCCTCATCGGCGACGCGGTCCTGCGCCGCAACGGCCTGCGTTCCTAGGGCCTGTATCAAAGTGGGGGCCGGAGCGAGGCGGAGGCCAGGCGTCGGCTGGGGCCGCGCCGGGCGCGGCAGGATACCGGTGTTGTATCCGGCCGTGATCGGCGTGGTTCCAGGCGGCGTCTGGGCCCGCCGCAGCCCGGTCATCCACTTTGATACAGGCCCTACAGAGCGGGGCGCGGACCGCGCCCCGCTAGACGCCTACTGCCGCCGCAGGATGTCCTGAACTTCTTTCAACGCCGCGTCGACCTCGGCCTCGAAGTAGCCACCGGGCACCAGCCCGAACCTCGCCTGGTCGAGCTCGGCCGGGTTCATCGGCATCGGACCACGCCCCGTCACCGCCGCCAGGATGCCCTCGAAGAGCCGGTCGACCTGCACCGGGTCATATCCGCTGCCGAACCGGCGCACCTGGAAGGTGCGGCGCAGGTGGTCGATCCGCTGAAGCTCCGGCGGCAGCCCACCCATCGGTGGCGGGCCGCCCATCGACGGGGCACCCATCGGACCGTCCATCCCGCGGTCGGGCATGCGGATCTCGGCGGTCATGTCTGCCTTGCCGTGTCGCCCAGCCGCGAACCCGTCGAACCGCTCCTCCGGCCCACCGAACCGGTCGGCGCCGTACCCAGGGCCAGGCCCACCGGCCGCGAACCCGCCGCTCGGCGCGTCGAACCCGGCCCGCGACGGAGGCCCTTCCATGCCACGCGACGGCGGGCCGTCAAAGTCACGGGAGGGACCGCCGAAGTCGCGCGATGGAGGCCCGTCGAAGTCACGTGACGGCGGGCCGTCGAACTCGCGCGAGGGACCGTCGAAGCCGCGGTCGAAGCCACCGCTGCGCGGCCCGCGCTCGAACCCGCCGCGGTCGAAGCCGCCCGTCGGCTCGTCGTACTGCCCGTACGGGTCACGAGGCGACGCACCCTGCACCGGCATCGGGCGGGGAGGCATCGACGAGGGCGGTGGCATGCGGTCGTCGCGCACCGGCGCGATCCGCTCGGTCATACCGCTGCCCATGCCGTTGGGCGCGCCCATGCGGTCGGGCGGACCCATCCGATCCGGCGGACCCATCCGATCCGGCGGTCCCATCCGATCGGGAGCGCCCATGCGGTCGGAAGCGCCGCCACCACGGCCGTAGCCGCCGCGCTCCTCAAGCTCGGCGAGCTGCCGCTCGACCCGGTCGAGGTGCAGGTCGACCTGCCACTCGTCGTATCCGCCGAAGCGCACCCGGAAGACGACGTCGTGCACCTCCTGGGAGGCGACCGGCGCGCCCATGGGCTCGCCGGCGAGGGTGGCCTCGACCCGGTCCAGGAAGGCGTCAACCTCGTCGACCTTGTACCCCCGACGAAGCGCCCGACGCCGGAAACGCTGACCCTGACTCGCCACCTATGTCACCTTCCGTCCGCGCTGCCGGTCTCACTGGCGGCCAGCTGCCCGCACGCACCATCGATCTCTCGACCCCGAGTGTCACGCACCGTGGTCGACACGCCAGCAGCGCGCAACCTTCGCACAAACTCGCGCTCGACCGGTTTAGGGCTCGCATCCCACCTGCTGCCCGGGGTGGGGTTGAGCGGAATCAGGTTGACGTGTGCCAACCGGCCGGCGAGCAGCCGACCCAGCAGATCGGCGCGCCACGGCTGGTCGTTCACGTCCCTGATCATCGCGTATTCGATGGACACCCGGCGACCCGTACGAGCGGCGTAGTCCCACGCGGCGTCGAGCACCTCAGAGACCTTCCAGCGTTGGTTGACCGGCACGAGTTCGTCGCGCAGCTCATCATCGGGTGCATGCAACGACAGCGCAAGGGTTACGGAGAGTTCCTCTTCTGCCAACCGCCGCATGGCCGGCACGAGACCGACCGTCGACACCGTAATGTGCCGCTGTGACAGGCCCAGACCCTCGGGAGACGGCGCGCACAGGCGCCGGATCGCTTCGATCACCCGGGCGTAGTTGGCCAGGGGCTCCCCCATGCCCATGAACACAACGTGCGAGAGCCGCGGCGGCGCCCCGGTCACCACCCCTGAGGCGGCGACGCCCGCCAGGTAGACAGCCTGGTCGACGATCTCGGCGGTCGACAGGTTGCGCGTCAGGCCGGCCTGGCCGGTGGCGCAGAACGGGCACGCCATGCCGCACCCCGCCTGGCTGGAGATGCACACGGTCACGCGGTCCTGGTAGCCCATCAGCACGCTCTCGACGAGCGCGCCGTCGTGCAGGCGCCAAAGCGCCTTGCGCGTCGCGCCGTCGTCGCACGCCATCTCGCGGACGGCGGTGAGCAGCGTCGGCATCAGGCTCGCGGCCAGGCGCTCACGCGCCGCCGCTGGCAGATCGGTCATCTGGGCGGGATCGCGCACGAGCCGGCCGAAGTAGTGCGTGGAGAGCTGCTTGGCGCGAAACGCCGGCTCCCCCAGCTCGGCGACCAACGCCTGGCGGCCCGCCAGGTCGAGATCGGCGAGATGGCGCGGCGGACGCGCCGGGCGGCGCGGTGGGGCGCCGGTCGACAGCGGGAGTACGGGCAGGCTCGTCATAGCCCGTCCAGTCTCCCATGAGCACGCACCATGCCGTCAGCCCGGCGGTGCCGCGAAGAGCGTGAGCAGCAGGTACGCCGTCGGCGCCGCGAAAAGGATCGAGTCGAGCCGGTCCATCAGCCCGCCGTGCCCCGGCAGGAGCTGGCTCATGTCTTTGATCTTCAGATCACGCTTGATCATGGACTCGGCCAGGTCGCCGAGCACCGACGCCACCGACACCGCCAGCCCGAAGACCGCACCCCACCACGGCGCGACGTCGAGCAGGAGCGGCAGGATCACGGCGCTCCCCGCGGCGGTCGCGATCAGCGACCCCGCGAACCCCTCCCACGACTTCTTGGGGCTGACCGACGGCGCCATCGGGTGCTTGCCGAAGAACACGCCGGCCGCGTACCCGCCGGTGTCCGACAGGACCACAGCGGCGAGCGCGGCGACGATGCGCTTGGCACCGTCGTCGGGCGCCGCGAGCAGCGCCGCAAAGCCGGCCAGGAACGGCACGTACACCGCGATCAGCGTCGACGCGGTCAAGTCGCGCTGGTAACCGCGCGGCCCGTCGGCGAGGCGCCACACCAGCGTGGCCAGCACCGTCACGAGCAGACCTAGAAACAGCGCGTCCGGCCCGGCGTACCAGGCAAGGCCGGTCATGAGGACGCCGCCCGCGACCAGCGGGACCAGCGGCGGACGCGCCTCGATCGCGCGGACCGCGCGGACCATCTCCCAGATCCCCACCCCGACCGCGGCAGCGATCACGCCGAGGAACGCCTGCTTCCAGACGAAGAGCGACACGACCACGATCGCGCCCAGCGTGACGCCGACGCCGATCGCCGCCGGCAGGTTGCGGCCCGCGCGCCCCTGCGCACGGCCCTTACGGCGCCGGCCAGGACCGGGTCGGCGCGGTCGCACCGGTTCCGGTTCGGGGTCGTCTCGCTCTATTTGGGGGTACGCCGCAGTGGGCGGCTCGTCGTCCGGATATCCGTCGACTCTGGGGCGGTCGAGGTACGACATCAGACCTCGCGCAGGCTCGCCGCTGCCAACGCACACATGACGAACCCCCTTTGCGCGGTCATGTTCAGCCGAGCGTACTGGCAGTCGTGCGGCCGGCCGTAACCGGTGCATCATGACAGTATGGAGAAATTGATGAGCATCATTCTGTCGGTGGCGATGGCCGGCCCCGGAAGCGCGGTGGCCTGTCCTGACTCCACGGTCTGGCAGCGCACGTTCCGTTCGGTATCGGTCACGGAGGATGGGCAGCCTCGGACGTTGGTGCCGGGCACCCGAATCCGGATCGCGTTCCCCGACGGGAAGGTAAACGCCACCGCGGGCTGCGGCCAGATCTCTGGCGCCGCCGTCATGAACGGCTCTCAGCTCGTCGTCAGCGGCGTCAACGTGCTTCGCAACGACTGCACCAGCGAGGCCGGGTACGCCCAGGACGCCTGGCTCGCCGCGTTTCTCGACCGCGATCCGACCGTCAAGCTCCACGGCCACCGGCTGGTGCTCACCGACGGCCACACCCGCCTCGCGCTCACCGACAGCACCGACGTTGCGTCCGACCCGCCACTGATCGGCACGTACTGGGTCCTCGAAGCGGTCGTCGTGAACGGCGTGGCCACGACCCCACTGCCCTTCCCCCAGCCGTACCTCATGTTCAACGCCGACGGCACGCTCGTGGCGTTCGCGGGGTGCAACTGGGTCACCGGCACCGCGGTCTTCCACGACGGCGGCGCGACGCTGGGCGAGGCCGGCATCACGAAGCGAGGGTGCCCCATCGAGAACCCGCTCCTGGAGATGCGCGTGCACAACGCCCTCGACGCAGGCGAGGTCACCCTCCAGATCGAGGCGGGCCGCCTGACCGTCGACCGCGCCGGCGGCCCCGCCCTGCTGCTGCGCTCCGAGTCCTGACCGTCAGACCTCGAGGAGCTCGGCTTCCTTGTGCTTCACGAGTTCGTCGACGTGCGCGACGTACCTGTGGGTCAGGTCGTCGAGCTCCTTCTCGGCCCGGCGTACCTCGTCTTCGCCCGCCTCGCCGTCCTTGACGATGCGGTCGAGCTCTTCCTTGGCCTTGCGGCGCACGTTGCGGATGGCGACCTTGGACTCTTCGCCCTTGTGACGGGCCACCTTGATCATGTCGCGCCGGCGCTCCTCGGTCATCTGCGGGAGCACGATGCGGATCTGGGTGCCCTCGTTGCTCGGGTTGACACCGAGGTCGGAGTCGCGGATCGCCTTTTCCATCGCGCCGAGCTGCGACGCGTCGTACGGCTTGATGATGGCCATCCGCGGCTCGGGGGTGCCGACGGACGCCATCTGCGTCAGGGGGGTGGGGCTGCCGTAGTAGTCGATGACGATCTTGGAGAACATCGCCGCCGTCGCACGGCCCGTGCGGATCGCGGCGAACTCCTCCTTGGCGTGGTCGATCGCCCGGTCCATCTTCTCTTCGGCCTCAAGGAGCGTGTCGTCGATCACTGGCTCCGTCGCCTCCTTCCCTAGTTAGCAGTGATCAAGGTGCCGATGCGATCGCCGCCGACCGCCTTGATGATGGTGTCGTCACCCTCGGCACCAAAGACGAGCATGGGCAGCCCGTTGTCCATGCACAAGCTGAACGCGGCGGCGTCGGCCACGCGCAGGCCGCGGCGTAGCGCCTCGCCGAAGGTCACGGTGTCGAGCTTCGTCGCCGTCGGGTCGATGCGGGGGTCGGCGGTGTAGACGCCGTCGACGCCGTTCTTGCTCATCAGCACGACGTCGGCGCGGATCTCCAGCGCGCGCTGGACCGCCACGGTATCGGTGGAGAAGTACGGCATGCCGGCGCCGGCCCCGAAGATGACCACGCGGCCCTTTTCCAGGTGCCGGATGGCGCGCAGCGGGATGTAAGGCTCAGCCACCTGCGCCATCGTGATCGCCGTCTGCACGCGGGTCTCGATGCCTTCCTTCTCCAGGAAATCCTGGAGCGCGAGGCAGTTCATCACCGTGCCGAGCATGCCCATGTAGTCGGCGCGCGCCCGGTCCATGCCGCGCTTCTGCAGCTCGGCGCCGCGGAAGAAGTTGCCGCCGCCGACCACCACGGCGACCTGCACGCCGCGACGCACGACGCTGCCGATCTGCCGCGCGACAGCCTGCACCACGTCAGGGTCGACGCCGACAAGGCCGCCGCCGAAGACCTCACCCGACAGCTTGAGCACGACCCGCCGCGACCGCCCCGGCGGAGGAGCGATCGGATCTTCCGTCGCCTCGTTAGCAACCGCCTGCGTCATCCGAGCCGCCTTCCGTCCGGTGAGTGCCTGCCGTTCACAGTATGTGACGAGGAGGCCGCGGTGTCTGTCGCGTACACCTGCGGCCTCCTCGTTTTCGTCTCGGGCCGGCCGACCTCTTGTTGCTTAGGCCTGGCCAACCTCGTAGCGCAGGAAGCGCGTCACCTCGATGCCCGCCTCCGCGAGCACCTGCTTGACGGACTTCTTGTTGTCGGCGACCGACGCCTGCTCCAGGAGCACGAAGTCCTTGAAGAAGGCGTTGACCCGGCCATCGACGATCTTGGGCAGGGCCGCCTCTGGCTTGCCCTCCTCGCGAGCGGTCTGCTCGGCGATCCGGCGCTCCGACTCGACGACGTCGGCCGGCACCTCGTCACGCGTGAGGTACTTGGGCCGCATGGCCGCGATCTGCATCGCGACGCCACGCGCGTCGGCGTCGCTGGCCTCGTCCGACTTGCCGTCGTACTCGACGAGCACGCCGACCGCCGGAGGCAGGTCCTGGCTCTTGCGGTGCAGGTAGACGGCGACCGTGCCGTCCAGCCGGCCGAAGCGGTTGACGACGAGCTTCTCGCCGATCTTGGCGGACAGCTCCTGAACCGCCTCGGCGACCGTGCGGCCGTCGGGCAGCGCCACGTTGAGCAGCGCCTCCGCGTCGGTGGCACCAGCCTGCTCGCCCTGCTGAACGATCTCCTGGGCCAGCTCGACGAAGTCGGCGTTCTTGGCCACGAAGTCCGTCTCGCAGTTCAGCTCGAGCAGGGCGTTGCCCGAGTGGGCGACGAGCCCGTTGGCGGCGGTGCGACCGGCACGCTTGCCGACGTCCTTGGCGCCCTTGACGCGCAGGACCTCAGTGGCCTTGTCGAAGTCGCCCTCGGCCTCGTCGAGCGCCTTCTTGGCGTCCATCATGCCGGCGCCGGTCAGGTCGCGGAGCTTCTTGACGTCCGCGGCGGTGAAGTTGGCCATGACTCTCTCTTTGGTGTGTTTGCGACGGGTGGGGCGGGCTTTTACTCGGCGGCGGCCGTGGCCGGCTCTTCGACCTGCTTCGGCTCGTCCGCCTTCTTCTCGGTGTCTTCGAGCAGCTCGCGCTCCCACTCGGGCAGCGGCTCGTCAGCGCCCACCACGCCAGGCTCCGGCTTCTCCTCGGCGCCGCTGCCGCGGGTCGCCCGGCCGGAACGCGCGATGAGACCATCGGCGACGGCGGCGGCGACCACCTTGGTCAGCAGCTCAGCCGAGCGGATCGCGTCGTCGTTGCCCGGGATCGGGAAGTCGACCTCGTCCGGGTCGCAGTTCGTGTCGAGCACCGCGATAACCGGAATGCCCAGCTTGCGGGCCTCGTCGACGGCGATGTGCTCCTTCTTGGTGTCGACCACCCAGATCGCCGACGGGGTCTTCTGCATGTCGCGCAGACCGCCGAGGGTGCGGGTCAGCTTGTCCTTCTCGCGGGAGAGCTGCAGGGTCTCCTTCTTCGTGTAACCCTGCGCGGTGCCCGTGAGGTCGAGCGACTCCAGCTCCTTCATCCGCTGAAGGCGCTTGTACACCGTCTGGAAGTTCGTCAGCATGCCACCCAGCCAGCGGTGGTTGACGAAGGGCTGGCCGACCCGGGTCGCCTGCTCGGCGATCGCCTCCTGGGCCTGCTTCTTCGTGCCGACGAAGAGGATCGTGCCGCCCTCGGCCACCGTGTTGCGCACGAAGTCGTACGCCTTCTCGATGTAGTCGAGGGTCTGGCGCAGGTCGATGATGTAGATCCCGTTGCGCTCGGTGAAGATGAAGCGCTTCATCTTCGGGTTCCAGCGGCGGGTCTGGTGCCCGAAGTGGACACCGCTCTCCAGCAGCTGGCGCATGGTCACTACGGCCATGATGAGGTGCTCCTTGACTGTTCCCTGGTTGTCACGCCGGACCGGGTGGCCAGGCGTCCTAGCGCCTGATCGCCGGCCAGCGTGCCCCGACAAGATCGGGACCAGGGGACCGTCGCCCCAAGGACGGTGCCGTGGGGAGGGCGCGCGAGGTCGACCGCCGAGGCGGTCGCCAATCGCCAAGTGTACGCCCCTCCCCGATCCCACCCGACGTCCCCCACCTCCTCCCCGCCCCTGACGTAGCCCCTCCCCTCATCGACGGCCCCTCCCCGTCGACGGCCTCCCGTCGACGACCTCCCGTCGACGACGGCCCCTCCCCGTCGGCTGGCCTCCCCCTCGACGACCCCTCCCCGTCGGCGGGCCTCTCCCCGTCGGTCAGTCGGAAACGCGCTCCGCGCGGTTACGCGGCCCCGGGGCGGG
>NZ_JAIBNX010000246.1:0-347 GCF_026130045.1 Micromonospora sp. CPCC 205371 | reverse complement strand
CAAGGGCGAATGCACGCGGTTCGATCTCATTTCCGCGTGCCTTTGCCCTTGATCGATGAAGATGTCCTTGATCGACGCGTGGCGAGGGACGGGACCAGCGCGGTCCGCGACCGCCCGGGCTCGTGACCACGCGGGGCCGGTGACGGCGCTGTTCGCGCCGCGCAATGGGCGTCGGGATGGCGAGCCCTGCCCACGGGCGCCAACCGCGCGGCAGCCGCAGGCTGCCGCCGCACCACCGCCTCAACCCCAAGATCGTGGCCGGCGCGGCGCGGCGGCCCCAGACCTTGAAGCCCGGCGCACGGCGGGCCCGGCCTGGCGCGGCCCCGGGCCCCACACCCCCCCCCCCG
>NZ_JAIBNX010000245.1:7573-11780 GCF_026130045.1 Micromonospora sp. CPCC 205371 | reverse complement strand
CCGAAGCCCCCGGCTGCGCCAGCCAGGGCCGAGCAGGGGGCGGGCGGCGCCCGCCGCGATCAGCGCACCCGGCCCGCCGACGGCGGCGAGCCGCAGGTCAGGGCCGTGGCTCTTGGAGAAGCTGCGCACGTGGAGGACCTGGTCGGGCAGGTGCGCGCCGAGCGAGACCGCCGGCGCCGTCGCGATGTCGCCGACGTGGTCGTCTTCGACGACGATCACCGAGGGGTGGTCGGCCAGCAGCGCCGCGAGCTCCGCGGCGCGCGCGGGCGTCATGGACACGCCCGTCGGGTTGTGCGCCCGCGGCTGTAGCAGCACCGCGGCGGGAGCGCACGCCAGCGCCGCCGCGAGGGCGCCGGGTTCGACGCCATCGCCGTCCATGGTCACGGGTACTGGGACAGCGCCCGCCTGTTCCAGCAGGTCGAGCAGTGGGGGGAAGGTCGGGTTCTCCACGACCACGTGGGCGCCGAGCCGCACCGTGGCGGTGATGATCCGGTCCAGCGCGTCGAGGGCGCCGTCGACGACCGTGAGCTGCTGCGGGGGGAACGGCCACCGCTCGCGCAGCACCGCCTCCAACCGGGGCAGGACCGGCTCTTCCAGGTACGACGTGGTGAGGCGGGTGTCGCCCATGCGCCGCAGCGCGGGCGCGAGGTCGGGGAGCAGGTCGTGATCGGGTACGCCGGTCGAGAAGTCGTGCGGCAGCGTCGACGGTCTGGCGGTGAGCTGGGCGTATCGGAGTCGCTGGCGGGGCCTGCCCGGTATCGTCACGAACGTCCCGGAACGCCCTCTGGTCTGGATCGCGCCCGCGCTCGCCAGTGACCGCCACGCCTCGCTGACGGTCGTGGGGCTGATGCCGAGCGCCTGCGCGACCGAGCGCACGGTGGGAAGGCGGGCGCCCGGTGGCAGGTCACCGGCGTGCACGAGGCGGCTCACCGCGGCGGCGATGCCACGGGCGCTTCGGTCGTTGACCGCACCGGCGATGAGCTGGAGCATGTAACTTCTCCGAAATGAGCTGTTACGAAACGGCCATTGTCCGCCCGGACTTGTGTCACTAAAGTCCTACGCCATCAGCTGCGAAAAGCCAACAGGGGAAGCCGGGAGACGATCATGGCAGACCTCATCCGAGCCGCTCTCGTGCAAACGAACTGGACCGGCGACAAGGAATCGATGATCAAGGCGCACGAGGAGTACGCCAGGCAGGCGGCCGCGCAGGGCGCCAAGGTCATCTGCTTCCAGGAACTCTTCTATGGCCCATACTTTTGCCAGGTGCAGGACAAGGAGTATTACTCCTACGCCGAGTCGATCCCCGGCCCGACGACCGAGCGCTTCCAGGCACTGGCCGCCGAGCTGGGCATGGTGATGGTCCTGCCGATGTACGAGCAGGAACAGCCCGGGGTTCTGTACAACACCGCCGCCGTCGTCGACGCCGACGGCACCTATCTGGGCAAGTACCGCAAGACCCACATCCCGCAGGTCAAGGGCTTCTGGGAGAAGTTCTACTTCCGTCCCGGCAACCTCGGGTACCCCACGTTCGACACCGCCGTCGGGCGGATCGGCGTGTACATCTGCTACGACCGGCACTTCCCGGAGGGCTGGCGGGCGCTCGGCCTCGGCGGGGCGACGATCGTGTTCAACCCGTCGGCGACGCACCGGGGGCTGTCCGGGTACCTGTGGAAGCTCGAGCAGCCCGCGAGCGCGGTGGCCAACGAGTACTTCATCGGGGCGATCAACCGGGTCGGCATCGAGGACCTCGGCGACAACGACTTCTACGGCACGTCGTACTTCGTCGACCCGGAAGGCAAGTTCGTCGGCGACACCGGCGACGCGTACCAGCCCGAGCTGATCGTCCGCGACCTCGACCTGGACCTGCTCGCCGAGGTGCGCGACCGGTGGGCGTTCTACCGCGACCGCCGCCCGGACGCCTACGACGCCCTCGTCCAGCCGTAAGGAGAGTTTCCATGAGCTTGCTGATCACCGGGGGCACAGTGATCGGCCCGACCGGCGCCATCGCGGCCGACGTGCTGGTCGACGGCGAGACGGTCGCCGCCGTGCTGGCGCCCGGCACCGGTCCCGCCGATACGGAGACGCTCGATGCCACCGGGAAGTACGTCATCCCCGGCGGCATCGACGCGCACACGCACATGGAGCTGCCGTTCGGCGGCACGTCCGCCAGCGACACGTTCGACACCGGCACGCGGGCGGCCGCGTACGGCGGCACGACGACGATCATCGACTTCGCGGTGCAGCGCACCGGCGAGGTGGTGCAGGACGGGCTCGCCGCCTGGCACGCCAAGGCCGGCGGCAACTGCCACATCGACTACGCGTTCCACATGATCCTCGGCGGCGTCGACGACGACTCGCTCAAGGCCATGGACCAGCTCGTCGCGGATGAGGGCGTGACGAGCTTCAAGCTCTTCATGGCGTACCCGGGCGTGTTCTACTCCGACGACGGCCAGATCCTGCGTGCGATGCAGAAGGCCCGCGACAACGGCTCGATGATCATGATGCACGCCGAGAACGGCATCGCGATCGACGTGCTCGTGCAGCAGGCGCTCGCGCGGGGCGAGACCGACCCCATCTATCACGGCATCACCCGGCCGGAGGCGCTCGAAGCGGAGGCGACGCACCGGGCCATCGCGCTCGCCGAGGTGGCCAAGGACTGTCCACTGTATATCGTGCACCTGTCGGCGAGCCGGGCCCTCGAACACGTGGCCGCCGCCCGCGACGCGGGGCGGAACGTCTTCGCCGAGACCTGCCCGCAGTACCTGTACCTGACGCTCGAAGACCAGCTCGGCGCGCCCGGGTTCGAGGGCGCCAAGTGGGTCTGCTCGACACCGTTGCGCAGCAAGCACGAAAGCCACCAGCGCGATCTGTGGCGCGGCCTGCGCAGCAACGATCTCGCGATCGTGTCCACGGACCACTGTCCATTCTGCTTCAAGGACCAGAAGGAACTCGGCGTCGGAGACTTCTCGAAGATTCCGAACGGTATCGGGGGCGTCGAGCACCGGGTCGACCTCGTGTACCAGGGCGTTGTCGACGGCAAGCTGTCGGTGGAGCGCTGGGTGGAGACCATCTCGACCACACCGGCCCGGATGTTCGGCCTGTATCCGCGCAAGGGCGTCATCGCGCCGGGCTCCGACGCCGACATCGTGCTCTACGACCCCAACGGGCACACCCGGATCAGCGTCGAGACGCACCACATGAACATGGACCACTCCGCGTACGAGGGGTACGAGATCGCCGGCAAGGTCGACACCGTGCTCTCCCGCGGCGAGGTCATCGTGTCCGGCGGCACCTACCACGGCACCAAGGGGCGGGGCAGGTACCTGCGCCGCGGTCTGTCGACCTATCTGGTGTAGCCATGAAACTGATTCCACATTGGATCAACGGTGCGCCGGCCGACGGTGCCGGTGAGCGCCGGCTGCCGGTGTACGACCCGGCCACCGGCGAGACGCAGGCCGAGGTGGTCGCGGCGACGGCCGGCGAGGTACGCGCGGCGGTGCTGGCGGCGCGCGACGCGCAACCCGGCTGGCGGGCCGCGTCGCTGTCCCGCCGCGCCGAGGTGATGTTCCGGTTCCGCGACCTCGTCGACGCCAACCGCAAGGAGATCGCGTCGCTGCTCTCGTCCGAGCACGGCAAGACCGTTGCCGACGCGGGCGGCGAGGTAGCCCGCGGGCTGGAAAACGTCGAGTTCGCGGCCGGCGCGCCGCACCTGCTCAAGGGCGGATACAGCGAGCAGGCCGCCACCGGCGTCGACGTGTACTCGATCCGGCAGCCGCTGGGCGTGGTCGCCGGCATCACACCGTTCAACTTCCCGGCCATGGTGCCGATGTGGATGTTCTGCAACGCGCTGGTGGCGGGCAACACCTTCGTGCTCAAGCCCAGCGAGAAGGACCCTTCGGTCTCGCTGCTCCTGGCCGACCTGCTGCGCCGGGCCGGCCTGCCCGACGGGGCGTTCAACGTGGTGCAGGGCGACAAGGTGGCCGTCGACGCGCTCATCGCCGACCCCGACGTGCGGGCACTGTCCTTTGTGGGCTCCACGCCGGTGGCGCGCGCCATCTACGAGGCCGGCACGCGGGCGGGCAAGCGGGTGCAGGCGCTCGGCGGCGCGAAGAACCACATGGTCGTCCTGCCGGACGCCGACGTGGACGGAGCCGCCGCGGCGGGGGGGGTCGCGGGGTGGGTGGGGGCGGGGGGGGGGGGGGAGGGC
>NZ_JAIBNX010000245.1:0-7563 GCF_026130045.1 Micromonospora sp. CPCC 205371 | reverse complement strand
GGGGGGGCGGGGCCCGGGGGGCGGAAAGACCCTCGTGGCCGCCCGGCGGGACGCCGACGTGCACGCCGCCGCTGACGCGGCGGTGCCCGCCGGTTTCGGATCGGCCGGAGAGCGGTGCATGGCCGTCTCCGTCGTGGTCGCGGTCGGATCGGCGGGCGACGCGCTGGTACCGGCCATCGCGTCCCGCCTCGGCAAGATCCGGGTCGGACCGGCCAGCGACCCGGACGCCGAGATGGGCCCGCTCATCACTGGCGTGCACCGCGACCGGGTTGCCGGGTTCCTGGACGGCGCAGGCGGTCAGGTGGTCGTCGACGGCCGCTCGTCGCCCGCCTCGCAAGGGCCGGGCTTCTTCCTCGGACCGTCCCTTGTGGACCATGTCGAGACCGATTCCGCCTTCTACACCGAGGAGATCTTCGGGCCGGTGCTGTCGGTCGTGCGGGTCGACACGTACGACGAGGCGCTGAAGCTGGTCAACGACAACCCGTACGGCAACGGCACGGCCATCTTCACCCGCGACGGTGGCGCGGCGAGGCGCTTCCAGTACGACGCGGTGTGCGGCATGGTCGGCGTCAACGTGCCGATCCCGGTGCCGGTGGCGTACTACAGCTTCGGCGGCTGGAAAGCCTCGCTCTTCGGCGACCTGCACATGTACGGGCCGGAAGGGCTCCAGTTCTACACGCGCACCAAGGTGGTCACCTCACGGTGGCCAGATCCAGCCACATCCGAGGTCGACCTCGGCTTCCCGAAGGTGAGGTGACGACCACAATGGACATTGGCGTCGTCTTCCAGTGTGACCCGCCCGCCTCGGCGGTGGTCGACCTGGCGAAGAGGGCCGAGGCGGCCGGGTTCAGTCACGTGTGGACGTTCGACTCGCACCTGCTGTGGCAGGAGCCGTTCGTCATCTACTCGCAGATCCTCGCCCAGACCTCGCGGGTGATCGTCGGCCCGATGGTGACCAACCCCGGCACCCGGGATTGGACCGTCACCGCGTCGCTGTTCGCCACCCTCAACGAGATGTACGGCAACCGCACGGTCTGCGGCATCGGCCGGGGCGACTCGGCGCTGCGCACACTCGGCTACCCGCCCACCACCGTCAAGGAGCTGGGCGAATGCGTCAACGTCATCCGCGACCTCGCCAACGGGCGCACCGCCGCCTACCGGGGCACCGAGGTCCACTTCCCGTGGGTGAAAGACGGCTCCCTCGAAGTGTGGGTGGCCGCGTACGGGCCGAAGGCGCTCGCGCTGACCGGGCAGGTGGGTGACGGGTACATCCTGCAGCTCGCCGACCCCGACATCGCGGCGTGGATGATCTCGTCGGTGCGGGCGGCGGCCGAGAAAGCCGGGCGAGACCCGTCCGCCATCAAGTTCTGCGTGGCGGCGCCCGCGTACGTCGGCGACGACCTCGACCACCAGCGCGAGCAGACGCGGTGGTTCGGCGGCATGGTCGGCAACCACGTGGCCGACATCGTCGGGCGGTACGGCGCCTCCGGGGCGGTGCCGCAGGCGCTCACCGACTACATCAAGGGCCGGCAGGGATACGACTACGCGGAGCACGGGCGGGCCGGCAACACGCACACCGACTTCGTGCCCGACGAGATCGTCGACCGGTTCTGCGTGCTGGGCCCGATCTCGGCGCACCTCGAAAAGCTCCGCGCGCTGCGAGACCTCGGCGTCGACCAGTTCGCCCTGTACCTCCAGCACGACGACAAGGAGCACACGCTCGCGGCGTACGGCGAGCACATCATCCCCACCTTCGCCGCCACCCCCGCCCCAGCATGAGACGACGGCTACGGCTCGTGTTCGGCGCCGTCGCGGCGTTGCTGCTCGGCGCGGCGCTGTGGGAGGGGTACAAGGCGGTCGGCAGCGATGACGGCGCGAGCCTCTTCGGGGTACGCGTGCTGCCGCGCGCCGACGACAGCGCGATGCCGCACGTGCTCGACATCCTGCGGCGCTTCGGCGAGCCGGAGCTGGCCGGCGGCGATCCCATCTGGCTGGTGGTGCTCGACGCGTGCCTGTTCACGCTGCGCAGCGTGGCCGTCGGGTTCGGGGTCGGCGCGGTGATCGGGCTGGTCCTGGCCGTGGTCATGCAGCGGTTCCGGGTCGTGGAGCGCGGCCTGCTGCCGTACGTGATCCTCTCCCAGACGGTGCCGCTGATCGCGCTCGCGCCGGTCATCGCCGGCTGGGGCGGCAAGCTGTCGCTCGGCTCGTACCCGTGGCAGCCCTGGATGTCGGTCGCCACGATCGCGGCGTACCTGGCGTTCTTCCCGATCGCCGTGGGCATGCTCCGCGGCTTGCACTCGCCGGCCGCGATCGCCGAGGAGCTGATGCACTCGTACGCCGCTGGCTGGTGGCGCACGCTGGTCAAGCTCCGGCTGCCGGCCAGTACCCCATATCTCTTCCCGGCGTTGCGGCTCGCGGGCGCCGCGGCCGTCGTCGGGGCGGTCGTCGGCGAGATCTCCACGGGCACGCGCGGCGGCGTCGGGCGCCTGGTGATCGAGTACTCCCGGGAGGCGACCGGCGACCCGGCCAAGGTGTACACGGCGATGATCGGCGCGGCGCTGCTCGGCCTCGCGGTGGCCGCGCTGGTCGGCGCGGCTGAGTTCCTGCTCAACAGACGACGGAGGGTTCTGGTATGACGGCGGTGGCCCTGTCGGGGGTCGGCAAGGTCTTCAACGCCGGCCGGGCCGACCAGGTGGTGGCGCTGACCGGCGTCGACCTGACCGTCGAGAGTGGACAGTTCGTGTCCCTGATCGGCCCGTCAGGATGCGGTAAGTCGACGCTGCTGCGGCTCGTGGCCGACCTGATCCCCCTGACGACCGGCACGCTCACGGTCGCCGGCAAGCCGGCCCGCAAGGCGCGGCTCGACCAGGAGTACGGCATCGCGTTCCAGCAAGCCGGGCTCTTCGAGTGGCGCACCGTGCTGCGCAACGTCGAGCTGCCGCTGGAGCTGCGCGGCACCGGCCGGCGCGAACGCAAGCGGCGCGCCGAGGAGATGCTCGAACTGGTCGGGCTCGCCGACTTCGCCGCGCACTACCCGGCGCAACTGTCGGGCGGCATGCAGCAGCGCGTGGCAATCGCGCGGGCGCTCGCGGTACATCCTCCCCTGCTCTTGATGGACGAACCGTTCGGTGCGCTCGATGAGATGACCCGCGAGCGCCTTCAGGACGAGTTGCTGCGCATCTGCGCGCAGACCGGCACCAGCACGATCTTCGTGACCCACTCGATCCCCGAAGCGGTGTACCTGTCCGACCGGGTCGTGGTGATGTCGCCGCGCCCGGGCCGGATCACCGACGTCATCGAGATCGACCTTGGCCCGCGTTCCGAGGCCACCCGGCAGTCCGCGGGCTTCTTCGCCGGAATCACCAAGGTCCGGCGCGCCCTTCGCGGCACCCCCGCGCCCGCATCCGCGTCCGCGGAGGTAGCGGCCGGATGACCACTGCCATTGACAAGATCGCCGCGGCAGACCCGACCGCGCCGGTCGCGGTGGGCCGCGGCCGGCGCTCGCGCGGCCTGGTGCGCGGCCTGCTGCCGCCCCTGGTCGTGGGTGTGGGCGGGCTGGCGGTGTGGGAGCTGACCGTCAAGGTCGGAAAGGTCGCGCCGTTCATCCTGCCCGCGCCGTCGGCGATCTGGGAGCAGTTCTGGCTCAGCCGCTCGGTGATCTGGCAGACCGGCCTCGCCACCGGCGCCAACGCACTCGTCGGGCTGATCGCGGGCGCTTTGGTGGGCATCCTCGCGGCAATGGCGGCGAGCCGGTTCCGGCTGCTCGGTGAGGTGTCGATCCCGGTGGCGGCCGCCCTCAACGCGCTGCCGATCATCGCGCTGGCCCCGATCCTCAACAACATGTTCGACTCGACCAGCAGCATCCCCCGCCGCGTCGTCGTCTCGATCGTGGTCTTCTTTCCGGTCTTCATCAACACGCTGCGCGGGCTCCGCGAGGTCGACCCGACCCACCGCGAGCTCATGGACAGCTACGCCGCCAGCGGCTGGACGTTCACCCGCCTGGTACGGCTGCCCGGCGCGCTCCCCTTCGTCTTCACCGGTCTTCGCCAGGCGTCCTCCCTGGCGGTGATCGCGGCGGTGGTCGCGGAGTACTTCGGCGGTCTCCAGGACGGCCTCGGCTCCCGTATCACCTCGGCGGCGTCCAACACCGCATACCCCCGCGCGTGGGCCTTCGTGGTCGGTGCGTGCGTACTGGGCTTGGTGTTCTACGCCGTCGCGCTCGGACTGGAGCGGCTCGCCACGCCCTGGCGCTCCAGATAACTAACCCGTGGAGGATGCGATGAGAAAGACACTAATAGGCGGCGCGCTGGCAGGCGCCCTCGTGCTGGCAGGCTGCGGAACGGCGGACGACTCGTCGTCCGACTCGTCCTCCTCCGGGGGGACGACCGCGGTGAAGCTCCAGCTGCAATGGTTCGTACAGGCCCAGTTCGCCGGATACATCGCGGCGGTCGACAAGGGTTTCTACAAAGAGCAGGGCCTCGACGTACAGATCCTGGAGGGCGGCGTCGACATCGTCCCCCAGACCGTCCTCGCCCAGGGACAGGCCGACTTCGCGGTCTCCTGGGTGCCCAAGGCGCTCGCCTCCCGCGAGCAGGGCGCCGAGATCACCGAGATCGCGCAGATCTTCCAGCGGTCCGGCACGTACCAGGTCTCGTTCAAGGACAGCAACATCACCTCGCCCGCCGACCTGCGCGGTAAGAAGGTCGGCAACTGGGGCTTCGGCAACGAGTTCGAACTGTTCGCCGGCATGACCAAGGCCGGGCTCGACCCGGGCAAGGACGTCACGCTGGTGCAGCAGCAGTTCGACATGCAAGCCCTGCTGCGCCGCGACATCGACGCCGCGCAGGCGATGAGCTACAACGAGTACGCCCAGCTGCTGGAGGCCAAGAACCCGGCGACCGGCCAGCTGTACCAGCCGGCCGACTTCACCGTGATCGACTGGAACACGGTGGGCACGGCGATGCTGCAGGACGCGGTGTGGGCAAACAGCTCCAAGCTCGAGTCCGACACGGCGTACCAGGAGACGGCGGTCAAGTTCCTGACCGGCTCGCTGAAGGGGTGGGCGTACTGCCGCGACAACGCGGCGGAATGCCGTGACATGGTGGTGAAGAAGGGCTCCAAGCTTGGTGCCAGCCATCAGCTGTGGCAGATGAACGAGGTCAACAAGCTGGTCTGGCCCTCGCCCAACGGAGTCGGCCTGCTCGACGAGACGGCGTGGAAGGCGACGGTAGATCTGGCGCTGACCACCAAGAACCAGGACGGCCAGACGGTCATCACCAAGCAGCCGACCGGTACGGCGTACACGAACGAGTACGTCCAGAAGGCCATCGACGCCTTGAAGGCGTCAGGCACCGACGTGACAGGCGCGTCCTTCAAACCGGAGACCGTAACCCTGAACGAGGGCGGCGCATAGCGCCCCGCCCTCCCTCCCCCTCCCTCTCGCCGCCGCTTTCCGGCCTCACCGGCCTCTCTCCGGCCTCACCGGCCTCTCCGTCGATCAAGGGCGAATGCACGTGGTTGGATCTCTTTTCCGCGTGCGTTTGCCCTTGATCGATGGAGATCTCCTTGATCGACGTCGCCGAGCTAAGCGGACAGATCACCGCGCCGGGCGGGCGCCGCCGCACTGCGGCGATGGGTCCAGTGAGGTCGCTTCACCCAGCCACGGCCGTGTGCCCTGGGCCGCGTGCGGGGCTGCGGTTGGGTGCTGTGCCGTGGTCGGGCGCCGTGCTGCGATTGTGTGGCGCGCCATGGTCGAGCGTCGCGTAGGGGTCGCGGCGGCGCGCGGCGCCGTTGGCGGGCGTCTGTGCGGTGGCTTGGGGTCCGTGCGGTGGCTTGGGGTCCGTGCGCGTGCCTTCGTCGATCAAGGAGATCTGCATGGATCAAGGGCGAATGCACGTGGAAAAGAGATCAAAGCACGTGCATTCGCCCTTGATCGGCGGGACGAGGGCGCGCGGGGCGCCCGGGCGCGCTCGCACGGCCGCGCACGGCCGCGGCCGGGTGCGATCGCGCGGGCCGGTCCGGTGCGGCCTGGCACGGGTGGGGGATCGCGATGGGGTGGGGGATATACCTACTAGACCGATGGGGTTTATGGGGTAAGCTCGCGGGCATGACGAACGATCTGCTCGCTACCGCGCGACGCTGGGCGGCCGAGCCGGCTCGATGGCCTGTACGGCCGCGGTTTGATCCGGTCGACCGGTGGTATGCCCGCCTCGCTGAGGCCGACGACCACGAGGTGTGGCTGCTCACCTGGCTGCCCGGCCAGGAGACGGACCTGCACGATCATGGCGGGTCGGCCGGGGCGTTCGTCGTGGTGGAGGGCGTGCTCACCGAGCGGACGGTCGGCGGGGGCGGGCTGGTCGACACGCTGCTGGCGGCCGGGCGGTGGCGGCGGTTCGGGCCGCGTCATGTGCACGGCGTCGCCAATCGGAGCGCTGCGCCGGCGGTCAGCGTGCACGTGTACGGGCCGGCGTTGCGGAGCATGACGCGCTACCGGTTCGACGGTGGCCGTCTCTACACACGTGAGATCGAGAAAGCGGGAGTGTCGTGGTGACGGTCGACGAGATGCTCGCACAGGCGCGCGCGAAACTGTGCCGGCTGGAGTCGGAGGCAGCCCACCTCGCGTACCGCTCCGGCGCTGTCCTCGTCGACATCCGGCCGGCCGCCCAGCGAGCGGCCAGCGGGGAGATCCCCGGCGCACTTGTGGTGGAGCGCAACGTGCTGGAGTGGCGCTTCGATCCCCGCAGCGCGGCCCGGCTCCCGATCGCCAACCGGTACGACCTGCCGGTGGTGGTCTTCTGTCAGGAGGGGTACACCTCGTCCCTCGCAGCGGCGTCCCTGCAGGAGCTCGGGCTGTTTCTGGCCACCGACCTGGTGGGCGGCTACGTCGCCTGGCGGGCGGCCGGGCTGCCCGCGTTCGGGCCGGCGGACATCTACGCCTATCTCAACTCCGTTCACCCCTAGGAGCAAGCCATGTCCGCCCTCACCGTTACGTTCACCGTGCCGCTGGCCGAAGAGCGGCTCAGCCCGCAGGCGTTCCGCCTCCTGGAGGTGGTCCGCGAGCTCGCCCGCCAGGGCGAAGCCGGTGTCAGCGTCGGCGAGCCGTTGCGCATCGTGCCCGGCACTCGTGCGGTGCTGCGTGGCTCCCAGCCGCTGGAGCTGACGCGGCTGGAGTTCGACCTGTTGCACTTCCTGGCCGAGAACCCGCGCCGGGTCTTCACCCGTCGCCAGTTGCTGGGCGCGGTGTGGGGGTACGAGCACGCGGTCGCCCGCACCGTCGACGTGCACGTGCGTCGCCTGCGAGCCAAGCTCGGCGAGGACACGCCGGTGGTGACCACCGTGTACGGGGTGGGGTACCGGTTGGCGGACGACGCACGCATCACGATCGAGCACGACGCCTAGCCATACGATCGCGGCGACGCGCGGCCTCGGGCGTGGCCGGCGTCCGCCGCCGCGGCCTTGACGGAGCGTTGCCTCACTCTGCGACGCCGATCAAGGGCGATCGCATGGATCAAGGGCAAACGCACGCGGAAAAGAGATCGAACCACGTGCATTCGCCCTTGATCG
>NZ_JAIBNX010000244.1 GCF_026130045.1 Micromonospora sp. CPCC 205371 | reverse complement strand
CGCGCGGCCCGCGTCGATCAAGGGCAAACGCACGTGGTTCGATCTCTTTTCCGCGTGCATTCGGCCTTGATCGATGCGAACCTCCTTGATCGCGGACGCTGCGGACCGCTGCGGACCGCTGCGGCCACGCCACGGCTCCGGCACGGTGCGGCCCGCGCTGCGCGCGGCCGTGTGAGCCGGCACGGCGGCACGGGTGCTCCGGTCACGGCCTGCGGCGATCTATCGGCGCCGCGGCAGCTCGGCGTAAGGACAAGTTCGGGGATGTTGTTGGGTCCGAGGCGGGTTGAGGCCGCATCTTCCCTGATATCGCGGCATCGACGCCGCCGTCGGCCCGGCACTGCCCCGGCCCGGCACTGCCCGGCCAGCATTCTCGCTGCGCGTCGATCCCTGCGCGTCGATCAAGGGCATCCGCATCGATCAAGGGCAAACGCACGCGGAAAAGAGATCGAACCACGTGCGTTTGCCCTTGATCGGCGGAGAGATGGCGCTGCCGCGCGGACACGGCCCAAGGGACGCGCACCGGCCAGCGCGTGGATACCGGCCAGCGCGCGGCTCGCGCGCCGGGTGGGGTTGTGGACCGGCGGCCAGGGCGCGGCGGCCGGCGTGGGTGGGCGCGGGGCCGCTGGGCGTTAGCGGTAGCCCGTCACGTCGGCTGGTTTGCCGGGGTCTTGGACCTCGACCAGGTAGCGCCATGCGTCTGGCTGGGAGCCGTCGACGTCGGTGAAGCCGTACTCCCGGGCCAGCTGCCCGCTCGACAGCGACTGCCCACTCCACCGCCCGACTTCCGGGTCGCCGGCGAGCGCGGCCACCGCCCGTCCCACGTACGCGGGCGATTCGGAGATCGCGAAGTGCGGCTGGATCACGAGCGCGTCGCGCCAGTTTTCCTCGGTGACCTGGAAGTGCTCGAGCATGATCTCGGACCGGAGCCAGCCCGGCGTCAGCGACAGCGCCGCGCAGCCGAAGGGGCGGAGCTCTTCGGCCAGGGTCCAGCCCATGCGGTTGACGGAGATCTTCGCTAGGTCGTAGTAGAAGGACACCCGGTAGTTTTCGCTGTTGTAGGCCAGCGTGCCGTCGGTGACCTCGATGACCAGGCCGCCCGGCTGCCGGGTCAGCAATGGCAGCGCCGCGTGGCTCGTGATGATGTGCGTGTCGATCGCCAGCCTCAGGGTGCGCAGGCCCTTGTCGAGATCCTGGTCCCACATCTTGCGCTCCCAGGTGACCATGGTCTCCGCGCCCCAGATGTTGTTGACCAGCAGGTCGAGCCGCCCCTGCTCGGCCTCGATCCGCTCGATGAGCGCCCGCACCTGTGACGGCACGAGGTGGTCGACCTGCACGGCGATGCCCACCCCACCGGCGGCGGTGACCAGCTCGGCGGTCTCCTCGATGGTCTCGGGCCGGTCGTATTCCGAGCGCTGGGTGTGGGTAGTCCGCCCGGTGCAATACACGGTGGCGCCCGCGGCGCCCAGCTCGGCGGCGATGCCGCGGCCCGCGCCCCGCGTGGCCCCAGCGACGAGTGCAACCTTTCCAGTCAGCCTCATGCCCCGCATCGTGCCAGCCAGGTACGACACACGCGCAGATCGAATGATGTGTCTATGCCCGAGATGAGGTGATCAAGCGACGTACCCTGGCGACCATGCTGGTTTGGCCTGGGCGCCGGTACCCGTTGGGCGCGACATATGACGGAGTAGGCACAAACTTCGCAATCTACTCAGAGGTGGCGAAAGGCGTCGAGCTTTGCCTGTTCGCCCCAGACGGCACAGAACAGCGCATCGAGCTGACCGAGGTCGACGCCTTCGTCTGGCACGTCTTCCTCACCGGCGTCGAACCGGGCCAACGGTACGGCTTCCGCGTGCACGGGCCGTACGACCCCGGCCGCGGGCTGCGGTGCAACCCCAACAAGCTTCTCCTCGACCCGTACGCCAAGGCGGTCGACGGGGACGTGTCGTGGCACCCGTCGCTGTACGGGTACGACATGGAGCACCCGGAACGCATGTCGGAGATCGACTCGGGACCGCACATGCCCAAAGCGGTCGTCGTCAACCCGTACTTCGACTGGGGCAACGACCGCCCACCACGCACCCCGTACCACGACACTCTCATCTACGAGGCGCACGTCAAGGGCCTGACCTGGCGGCACCCCGACATCCCCGAGGAGCTGCGCGGCACGTACGCCGGCATAGCGCACCCGGTGATGATCGACCACCTGACCCGGCTCGGGGTCACCGCGATCGAGCTGATGCCGGTACACCAGTTCGTGCACGACCACCACCTCGTCCAGCGCGGCATGCGCAACTATTGGGGGTACAACACCATCGGATACTTCGCGCCCTACCACGGGTACTCGGCCATGGGCCACCTCGGCCAGCAGGTGCAGGAGTTCCGTGGCATGGTGCGCGCACTGCACGCCGCCGGCATCGAGGTGATTCTCGACGTGGTCTACAACCACACCGCCGAGGGCAATCACCTCGGACCGACGCTCGCCTTCAAGGGAATCGACAACGCCGCGTACTACCGGCTGGCCGACAACGCACCGCAGCAGTACCTGGACTACACCGGCTGCGGCAACAGCCTCAACATGCGCGGCCCGCAGACGTTGCAACTCATCATGGACTCGCTGCGGTACTGGGTCGAGGAGATGCACGTCGACGGGTTCCGCTTCGACCTGGCGGCCGCCCTGGCCCGCGAGTTCTACGAGGTCGACCGGCTCTCGACGTTCTTCGAGGTGGTGCAGCAGGATCCGGTCGTCAGCCGGGTCAAGCTGATCGCCGAGCCGTGGGACATCGGGCCCGGCGGCTACCAGGTGGGCAATTTTCCTCCACTCTGGACGGAGTGGAACGGCAAGTTCCGCGACACCAACCGCGATTTTTGGCGCTCGCAGCCGGTGCTCGCCGAGTTCGCCAGCCGGATCAGCGGCTCGGCCGACCTGTACCAGGACGACGGGCGCCGTCCCTTCCACAGCATCAACTTCGTCACGTGCCACGACGGGTTCACGCTGGCGGACCTGGTGTCCTACAACGACAAGCACAACGAAGCCAACGGCGAGGACAACCGGGACGGCGAAAGCTACAACCGGTCGTGGAACTGCGGCGTCGAGGGGCCCACGGAAGACCCGGACATCCTCGCGTTGCGCGCCCGGCAACGGCGCAACTTCCTCGCCACGCTGCTGCTCTCCCAGGGCGTGCCCATGCTGAGCCACGGCGACGAGCTCGGCCGCACCCAGAACGGCAACAACAACGGGTACTGCCAGGACAATGAACTGTCCTGGGTGGACTGGGACAATGTGGACGAGCAGATGCTGGAGTTCGTCCGGCGGCTGACCGCGTTCCGGGCCAGGCACAAGGTGTTCCGCCGACGGCGCTTCTTCACAGGCCGCCTCGTCAAGTCGCGCAGCGCCGCCACGCCCGTCGCCGACATGGAGTGGTTCACCCCGGATGGCCGGCAGATGAACGGCACCGACTGGGACAGCGACGTCGGGGCGCTCGCGGTGTTCGTCAACGGCGAGGGCATCAAGGAGCGCGGCCGGTACGGCGAACGCCAGTGCGACAACTCGTTCCTGCTGTGCTTCAACGGCCACCACGAGCCGGTCGACTTCGTGCTCCCACCGGAGGAGTACGCCGAGAAGTGGCAGACCGTCGTCGACACCGCCGACGCCGGACCGTCCACACCCGCGATGGTGGGCGCGGGCGCGCGAATCCGCGTACCCGAGCGGTCATTGCTGGTCCTCGACCGGGCGGTCTGAACATGACGCCGGCAAGCACCTATCGCGTCCAGGTGCGGCCGGACTTCGATCTGCACGCCACCGCCGACCTCGCCGGCTACCTCGCGGCGCTCGGCGCCACCCACCTCTACACCGCGCCGCTGCTCACCGCCGCACCCGGCTCCACACACGGGTACGACGTGGTCGACCATTCCCGGGTCAACCCGGAACTGGGCGGCGAGCCGGGCCGGGAACGGCTGGTCGACGCGCTTCGCGCGCACAGGCTCGGCCTGGTCGTCGACATCGTGCCCAACCACATGGGCATCGCCGTGCCGGCCGCGAACGCGGCCTGGTGGGACGTGCTGCGTCGCGGACGCGAGTCACGGTTCGCGGGCTGGTTCGACATCGACTGGTCGCGCGGTCCGCTCCGGCTGCCAGTACTGGCCGACGACCCGAACGCATTGGATGACCTGAAGGTCGTGGACGGCGAGTTGGTGTACCAGGAGCTGCGGTTCCCCATCGCCGACGGCACCGGTGACGGTGAGCCCAAGGACGTGCACCGGCGCCAGCACTACCGGCTGATCTCGTGGCGGCGCGGTGACACCGAAGTCAACTACCGGCGGTTCTTCGCGGTGTCCACATTGGCTGGTCTACGCGTCGAAGACCCGGCGGTCTTCGAGGCCACCCATCGGGAGGTGTTGCGCTGGGCACCGGATGGCATCCGCGTGGACCATCCGGACGGGCTGCGCGACCCAGCCGGGTACCTGGCCCGGCTGCGGAAGGCGGCGCCGGACGCGTGGCTGCTGGTCGAGAAGATCCTGGAACCGGGCGAGCAGCTGCCGCGCGATTGGCCGGTCGACGGCACGACCGGGTACGACGCGCTCGGCGAGGTGTGCGGCCTCTTCGTCGACCCGGCCGGCGAGGAGCCTCTGCAACGGCTCGCCGGAGACCCCTCCTGGCCGGGCATCAGGTATCGGGGGAAGAAGCACGCAGCCACCACCCTGCTGGCCGCCGAGCTGGACCGCCTCGCCCGGCTCGCGCCTGAATTGCCGCACGCCGCCGAGGCGCTCGCTGAGCTGGCGGCCGCCTTCGAGGTGTACCGCTCGTACCTGCCCGCGGGCGCCCGCCACCTCGCCGCCGCCCGCGTTGAGGCCGCGCGGAGAAGGCCGGACCTCGCCGAGGCGCTCAGCGCGCTCTGCGCCCGTCTCGCCGATCCGGCCGCCGAGCTGGCCCAGCGGTTCCAGCAGTACACCGGCGCGGTCATGGCCAAGGGCGTGGAGGACACCGCGTACTACCGCCACACCCGGTTCATCGCGCTGAACGAGGTGGGCGGCGACCCGGCCCGCTTCGGCGTCACGCCGGAGGCGTTCCACCGGGCGGCCGCCGTGCGGCAGCGCGACTGGCCGCGCGGCATGACCACACTGTCCACACACGACACCAAACGCTCCGAGGACGTGCGCGCGCGGCTGGCCGTACTGTCAGAAATGCCAGCGGAATGGGCGGCGACGCTGCGCCGGTGGACGCGGGCCGCGCCCCTTGCCGACGCGAGCCTCGCGTCGCTGCTCTGGCAGACGGTGGCGGGCGCGTGGCCGATCGAGCGCGAGCGCCTGCACGCGTACCTCGAAAAGGCCGCCCGGGAGGCCGCGACCAGCTGGGCCGACCCGGATCTGGAAGCGGAGGCCGCGCTGCACGCGGCGGCCGACCGGGCCTACGACGACCCGGACCTGCGCGCGGACATCGAGGCGTTCGTCGCGACGATCACCCCGTACGGCTGGTCGAATTCGCTCGGGCAGAAGCTCGTGCAGCTCGCCATGCCGGGTGTGCCCGACACCTACCAGGGCACCGAACTGTGGGACTACTCCCTGGTCGACCCCGACAACCGCCGGCCGGTCGACTTCGCCCTCCGGCGCGAGCTGTTGCGCCGGATCGACGCCGGGTGGATGCCGCCCGTCGACGCCACGGGCGCCGCCAAGCTCCTCGTCACGAGCCGCGTGCTGCGCGCCCGCCGGGACCACCCGTTCGACCGCTACGAACCAGTGGTCGTCGAAGGGCCGGCCGCCGAACACGCGTTCACCTTCGATCGGGGCGGCGTTGTCGTGATCGCCACCAGATTGCCGGTGAAGTTGGCATTTCGGGGCGGCTGGGGCGGCACTAAGCTGGCGTTGGCGCCGGGGCGGTGGGGCGATGTGCTTACCGGACGCACATGGCAAGCCCGGCGGGTGCCGCTATCCGACATGCTGTCCGCCTATCCAGTAGCGCTCCTGGTGGTGAAATCGTGACCAGGTTCAGTGTGTGGGCTCCCGACGCGCCGAGGATGCGCGTGCGGGTCGCCGGAACCGACCATCCAATGACCCTCCAAGACGGCGGCTGGTGGCGCGTCGAGGTCGACTGCGCCGCGCACGGCACCGACTATTCGTACCTGCTGGGCGATTCCCAAGATGCGCTGCCCGACCCGCGTTCGCGCTGGCAGCCGCACGGTGTGCACGGGCCGAGCCGCACCTACGACCACGCGGCCTTCCGCTGGAACGACGGCGAATGGACGGGCCGCGAGCTGACCGGCGGCGTGGTCTACGCGCTGCACGTGGGAGCGTTCACACCAGAGGGCACGTTCGACGCGGCGATCGACAGGCTCGACCACCTGACGGCGCTGGGCGTCGACGCGGTCGAGCTGCGCCCGGTCAACGTCGAGCGCGGGCCGCTGCACTACACCGCGTGCTGGTACACGCCGCACCCCACGTACGGTGGCCCCGACGGGCTCAAGCGCTTCGTCGACGCCTGCCACGCACGCGGCATCGCAGTGGTGCTCGACCTGCACTACGACCACGTCGAGGCCAGCTCCCCCCGCCTGGGCCCGTACCTCGCCGACGTCGTCAACACCTGGGGCCACACGCTCGCCCTCGACGGGCCGCACGCCGACGGCATCCGCAGCTTCATCGTCGACAACGTGATGATGTGGCTGCGTGACTACCACGCCGACGGCATCCGGCTGGACGCCGCACACACGCTGATCGACCGCCAGGCGATGCGGCTGCTGGAGGAGCTGACCATCCAGGTCGAGACGCTTTCCGCCCGCCTCGGCCGCCCGCTGTCGCTGATCGCCGGCTCAGACCGCGTCGGCGCGCGGCTGATCACCCCGCGCTCGGCGCCCGGCGACCTCGCCGCGCTCTGGGAGCCGGAAGACGCGCTCGACCGCAGCTACCAGGCCGAGTTCGGCACGCTGGAGCAGCTGTTCACGGTCCTGCGCCAGCGCTTCACCGACGTGGGCGGCACCGACCGGCCCCTGGCCGCGCTCTCCCCCGGCATGCTGCGGCTCGGCGCCACTCTGCTGATGACCGCGCCGTCCACGCCGGTCATCCAGATGGGCGAGGAGTGGGCGGCCCGCCCGCCCGGCGAGACCGGGGCGCACTGGCCGGCCCACGAGGCACGCGCCCTTTCCAGCCTCGACTGGTCGGAGCTGGAAAAGCGCGAGCACAGCGACATGTTCGACCTGTACCGGCGGCTGATCGCGATGCGGCGCGCGCACCCCGACCTGTCCCAGCCGGTACTGCACCGCTCCGACGTCTGGCACGGCGCCAGCTTCCTCGCGATCCGGCGCGGCCGCAGCGTGGTCGTGACCAACCTGCGCCGCACCCCACAACGCGTCAACCTGCACGGCACCGCCCGCTCCGTCCTGGTCGCGACGGAGCCCGGCCTGGCGCTGGTCCACGACTCGGCCGACCTACCGGGCGAGTCCGCGGCGGTGGTGGCCTGCGCCCGCTTCGACCGCTAACACTCGCCCTTCCCCGTCGCGCCTCCCGCCCGCGCGCGCGTCCCGCACGCGCTTTTTCCGTCGATCAAGGGCGAATGCACGTGGTTGGATCTCTTTTCCGCGTGCGTTTGCCCTTGATCGATGGAGGTCCCCTTGATCGACGTACCGCCGCCGCACGACGGGCCATCGCCCGACGGGCCATCGCCGCACGACGCACAGCCACACGACGCACCATCGCGTGACGCGCCGCCGCACGGCTCAGGGCCGCGCGACGTGCCGGCCCTCGTTCGCGCCGCGCGCGACGCCGCCGCCGCGCTCGGCTTCACCATGGCCTGCGACGACCAGACCGGCTCGCTGCTGCGCACGCTCGCCGCCAGCAAACCCGGCGGCCACATCCTGGAGATCGGCACGGGTACCGGCGTCGGCGCCGCCTGGCTGCTCGCCGGCATGACCCCCGACGCGAGGCTGACGACCATCGAGGTCGACCCGACGACCGCCACGGCGGCGCGCGACGTCCTCAGCGCCGACCTCCGCGCGCAGGTCACCCTCGCCGACGCGCGATCGTGGCTGATCGGGTACTCAGGACCGCGCTTCGACCTCGTCTTCGCCGACTGGATGACCGGCAAGTTCGAGGACCGCGACCTGCTGCTACGCCACCTCGCACCCGGGGCCCTGTACGTCGTGGACGACCTGCTCCCCCACCCCACCTGGCCGGCGGAGCACCACGAGCGCGTAGCGACCTTCCGCGCGGACCTGGCGCGCGACCCCCGCCTGATGCCCACGCTGATCGACTGGTCGACGGGCGTTGCGGTTGCGACCGTCGTGCCGGCGCCGTAACCGGGCGGAGGTCACCCGGCAGGTAGGCGGACGGCCATGTGGTGGCGTCGATCAAGGAGAAGTCCATCGATCAAGGGCAAATGCACGCGGAAAAGAGATCCAACCACGTGCATTCGCCCTTGATCGCCGGAGAGAGGGGGCGCCTCGACGGGGGGAGGGGCGCCGGCGGGGACGGGGGCTAGCGGGGTGGGAGGAAGGCGAAGACTGTTGCTGTGGAGCCGGAGCCGGCCTTGTGGATCGGGCCGCCGGCAAGGACCCACGCGCCGGTCCGGGGCAGCGCGGCCAGGTTCGCCAGATTCTCCAGGCTGATCCGGTGCTCCTGGTACAGCGCGACCGACACCGCGAAGTCGGTATCGACGCCACGGTCGGGGCTGAACGTGTCGGTGCCGAGCGCGCCCCGGGTCGCCAGCCGACCGGTGTCGATCAGCCACTGCGCCGCCTCGATCGTGAACCCCGGCTGGTGGATCACGCCCTCGTCATCGAGGTTCGCGTAGGCGGGCGTGCCCCACTTGTCCTCCCACCCGGTCCACAGGATCACCGCCGCGGCGGACGGGATGCGTCCGTGCCGGCGCTCGAACCGCCGCAGGTCGTCGACCGTCACCCCGTAGTCCGGGTCGGCAGCGGCCTTGCGGCGAATGTCGACCTTGACCGCGGGCAGGAACAGGTCACCCGGGTCCAGGTCGTCGGCCAGCAGCCCGCCCTCCTGGAAGTGGCCGGGCGCGCCCCAGTGCGTGCCGGTGTGCTCGCCCTCCTCGACGTACTGCATGTAGAACCCGTCCTGCGGGATCGTCGCCATCACGGTCAGCCGGAACTCGGGGTCGCCGGGGAAGACGCTGGTCGTCGCGGGATCGTTGACGTGCGAGAGGTTCACGAGCGTGAGGGCGGCTAGCCCGTTCTTGTTGGCTGCCTCCGCTGGGGCGGCGCCACCCACCATCGCGCCGAGCACGCCGGCAGCCGCCGTGCTCACCATCTGTCGTCGTCTCATGTGGTCAAACTATGCCCGACGTCCACTGCGGACACTCGGCCGATCAGCGGGTGCTGGCCGGCCGTCGCATCGAGTTCCTGTGGCACCCGAATCATCAGTACCACCAATAGGGCGACCCCGATGCCGGCCGCCACCAGCTTGCGTTGGCGGCGATGCTCGTACGCGTGCCACCACGCGACCGCGGCCTCGGCCAACGGGCGGGCCTCCGGCCGGCGGGTCGTGCTGACCTGCGACGCCAGCCGGAGCGCGACGCTCGACCACGGCGGCGGCATGCGGTACGGGGCTGGGGCGGCGTCGCCCGAACCGACCTGCACCTCCACCTCGACCGGCCCCAGATCCGGCGGCTGCCACCGTTCCGAGCGGCGGGCGAAGGCCCGTGCGAGGTACAGGTCAGCGGCGCGGGTCTCGCCCAGCCACACCCGTAACAACTCCAGCCACCGCCAGCGTCCCGCCACGTCAGCCAGCACGTCCGGGTAGAGCAGGTCGGCGTCGCGCTCGTCACCGACCACCCGCGCGGACTCGCGGCGCAGCGCGTCGAGGTGCCGTTCGACGAACGCCACGTATTCCGGCGGAGGCTCGCTGCCCATGCGGGGCATGGCCCCATTTTCCCTTGCCGGCATACAATTTGGCATGCCTGTGGGTGGGCTCCTGCGCCTGACCTGCGCGGTGCTCCTCACGGGGGAGATCGCCGCGACGGCTGACTGCAGCGGCATCCGCGTCGATCCGCCGGTCCAGCCGCCCGCCACGTCGGCACCCGCCGCGCCGGCCCGTCCGCCCGACCCGGCGGCCCGCTGCTTCGGCCCCACCGCCGTCAACGTGCCGATGACCACCGCCGACGGCGTGCGGCTGGCCGGTGTGCGAATCGGCTCCAGCCGGCGCGGACTGGTGCTCATCCACCAGGAAGACGGCGACATGTGCCAGTGGCACCGGCACGCACTGCGGTGGGTCGAGCAGGGATACCACGTGCTGGTGTTCGACCTGCGATGCTTCGGGTTCAGCGAGTGCGGCGCCGTCGACGACTACGTCGCCGACGCCACGATCGCCGTGGCCACGCTGCGGGCCGCGGGCGCCACCGAGGTGGTCGTCGTCGGTGCCGGCGTCGGCGCGGGAGTCGCCCTGGTCGCGGGTGCCCACCTCGGAGACCAGGTGAGCGGGGTGGTGGCCCTGTCCGTGCGGAGCCTCACCGAGCCCGCCGCGCCGGCGGGGCGCGATCCGCGTACACCGCTGGCGGCGCGCACGACGTTCCGGGTGCCGCTGCTGCTCGTGTACACCGAGCGCGACCGCAACGCGATGTCGGCCCGGTCGGCGACCCGGTTCGTCAACGAGTCACCCAGCCCCGACAAGCGGCTGGCTGCCTTCAGCGGCACGGCGCACGGCGTCAACATGCTGCACACCGGTGGGGAGATTCCAGTACTGGTGGAGGGCTTCCTGAGGGAGCACACAGCGTGAGCGGAGCCCACTCTCGCTTGCTGATCACCTCGACGCCGGGCGTGGCGAAGTAGGGGTCCGCGTCCAGCACCTCGTCGAGATCTCGCGTGTGAAAGATCAGCACCGCGCCCGACCCGTCGGCCAGCGGGCCAGCCATCCGCACGATGCCGGCGCGGTGCAACTCCACCAGGCGCTCCCGGTGCGCGGGACGGGCAGCGAGCCGCTCCGGCGCGTCCGTAAACCTCAGCTCCACGATCCACATGCCGGCACCGTACGGGCGGCGGGCGGCAGGGGGCTGTATCACTGGATACATGACCTCACTGGCGACGATCCCAGCGTTCGCGGCGCTCGGCGCGCGCACGCTCGTCGCGCTTGAGCGGGAGAGCCATCCCATCCGGTACGCCGCCGGCGCCCTGATCCGCCCAGCGACCGCTCCCGACGTGGCTTCCTCCCCGCCCGTCGCGGGTTCCGTTTCCGCCCCGGCATCCTCGGCGAGTGCGGCAGCCCGTGGCGGCGCGGTCGCCGGGCCGGTCATCCTGCTGCTGCGCGGGACGGTCGTCGCCGTCTATCCGGCCGCGTCCGGAGCGCAGTTCTGGTCGGGGCGCTGGGACGGCCCGGCGATCGTCGACAAGCCGGCCGCGCTCGCCGGGCCGGCGCCGTCCGGCGCGTTGCTGGCGACGACAGCCGTGACCGGCAGAGCACTGCCCGCCGAGCGCTTCCTGCGCCTGCTGGACGACGAGCCGTCCGTGCGCCGGCACGTACTCGGCAAGCTGGCCGCCGACGCACTAGCGCTCCAACAGCGCATGGCCGACGCGGTCACCCTGCCCGCGGCGGCGCGGGTGGCGCGGGCGCTGCTCGCGGAGGGGACGTGGCGAGGCTCCCAGGAAGAGCTGGCTCGCGCGCTGGGCCTGAGCCGCGTCACAGTGAACCGCATCCTGGGCCGCCTAGCGGCCGCGTCCGCGGTCCGCCTGACCCAGGGCGGCGTAAAAGTGGTCAACCCGGCCCGTTTGGCGGACTACACCTGACCCGCCCGCGCCGGCCACACCGCTCGTCCCTGCCCGCGCCGCCCGCCGCGCTCGTCCCTGCCCGCGCGGCCCCGCGGCCCGCGGCCCGGCGGCCGGTGCCGCCCGGTGCCGCCGGTG
>NZ_JAIBNX010000243.1 GCF_026130045.1 Micromonospora sp. CPCC 205371 | reverse complement strand
GGGGGGGGGGGGGGGGGGGGGGGGGGGGGGGGGGGGGGGGGGGGGGGGGGGGGGGGGGGGGGGTGGGGTGTTTGGGGGGATGCTGGTTGGTGTGAAACTCGACACGGGAGGACCGTGACAACGAACGCAGTTTCGATACGGCGTAGCCTGGAAGCCGACTTCCGACTCCCACCTCGTGTGGCATGCACCGCGCGCGAAAGAGGCGATTACCGGCCGTGTCGACCCAACAGACCTCGCAGGAGAATCCGCTAGCAGGCTTCGGTCCGAACGAGTGGATCGTCGAGGAGATGTACCAGAAGTATCTCGCCGATCCAGCTAGCGTCGACCCGGCGTGGCACGACTTCTTCGCCGACTACAAGCCTGCCGTCGAGCAGGCGGCGAGCCCAGCGGCGGCCTCCCCCCAGGCTAGTTCCGCCCCCACCAAGGCCGCGCCCGCGCAGGACGCGAAGGCCACGACGGCCGCCCCCGCGAAGCCTGCGGCCAAGGCCGATACGAAGGCCGAGGCCAAGGCGGCTCCCAAGGCGAAGGCTGAGCCAGCCAAGACGCCCGCTGGTGCGAAGACGGTGCCGCTGCGCGGCGTCGCGGCCCGCATCGTGCAAAACATGGACGCCTCGCTGGCGGTTCCCACCGCGACCAGCGTCCGCGCCGTGCCGGCGAAGCTGCTGGTCGACAACCGCATCGTGATCAACAATCATCTCGCCCGAGGGCGCGGCGGCAAGGTCAGCTTCACGCACTTGATCGGATACGCGCTGATCAAGGCGTTGCGCCTGCATCCGGAGATGAACAACTCGTACGCCGAGGTCGATGGCAAGCCGGCGATGGTCGAGCCGGAGCACGTCAACCTCGGCATCGCGATCGACCTCGCCAAGCCTGATGGCTCGCGCACGCTCGTGGTGCCGAGCATCAAGGGCACCGAGGCGATGGACTTCCGGCAGTTCTGGCAGGCGTACGAGGATGTGGTCCGGCGCGCCCGCCGCAACGAGCTGACCATGGACGACTACTCCGGCACCACGATCTCGCTGACCAACCCGGGTGGCATCGGCACCGTGCACTCGATGCCGCGCCTGATGACCGGGCAGGGCGCGATCATCGGCGTGGGCGCGATGGAGTACCCGGCGCCGTACGCGGGCATGTCCGAGGAGACCCTCGCCGACCTGGCCGTCAGCAAGGTCATCACGCTGACCAGCACCTACGACCATCGGATCATCCAGGGCGCGCAGTCCGGCGAGTTCCTCAAGATCGTGCATGAGCTGCTGCTCGGTGAGCACGGTTTCTACGACGAGATCTTCACGTCACTGCGAATCCCATACGAGCCGGTGCGCTGGGTACGCGACGTCGCGGTCAGTTCCGAGGGCCAGATCAACAAGACCGCCCGCGTACACGAGCTCATCCACGCGTACCGCGTGCGCGGACACCTCATGGCGGACACTGACCCGCTGGAGTTCGCGATGCGCAAGCATCCGGACCTGGACGTTCTCGAACATGGCCTCACGCTGTGGGACCTTGACCGCAGCTTCCCGGTTGCCGGCTTCGCCGGCAAGCAGCGGATGAAGCTGCGCGAGATCCTGGGTGTGCTGCGCAACTCGTACTGCCGCCGGGTCGGCGTCGAGTACATGCACATCCAGGACCCGGAGGAGCGCCGCTGGATCCAGGAGCGGATCGAGCTGCAGTACCAGAAGCCCGACCGCGACGACCAGAAGCACATCCTGAACAGGCTCAACGCGGCCGAGGCATTCGAGACGTTCCTGCAGACGAAGTACGTGGGGCAGAAGCGGTTCTCGCTGGAGGGCGGCGAGTCGCTGATCCCGCTGCTCGACGAGATACTGCAGGCGGCGGCCGAGGCCGAGCTCGACGAGGTCGTCATCGGCATGGCCCACCGTGGCCGGCTCAACGTGCTGGCCAACATCGTCGGCAAGCCGTACGAGAAGATCTTCTCCGAGTTCGAGGGGCACATCGACCCGAAGTCGGCGCACGGCTCGGGTGACGTCAAGTACCACCTTGGCCAGGTCGGCAAGTTCACCACCCCAGACGGCGAGCACGCGATCACCGTGTCGGTGACCGCGAACCCGTCGCACCTGGAGGCGGTCGACCCGGTGATGGAGGGCATCGTCCGGGCCAAGCAGGACCGCATCGACCTCAAGCTCGAGGGCTACACGGTGCTGCCGCTCGCGGTGCACGGCGACGCCGCGTTCGCCGGCCAGGGCGTGGTCGCCGAGACCCTCAACCTGAGCCAGCTGCGTGGATACCGCACCGGTGGCTCGGTGCACGTGGTGGTCAACAACCAGGTCGGCTTCACGACCGCCCCGGAGTACAGCCGCTCGTCGCTGTACTCGACGGACGTGGCCCGGATGATCCAGGCGCCGATCTTCCACGTGAACGGCGACGACCCCGAGGCGGTCGTGCGGGTCGCGCGGTTGGCGTTCGAGTACCGCCAGTCGTTCAACAAGGACGTCGTGATCGACCTGGTCTGCTACCGGCGGCGTGGCCACAACGAGGGCGACGACCCCGCCATGACCAACCCGCTGATGTACGCGATCATCGACAAGAAGCGCTCGGTCCGGAAGCTGTACACCGAAGAGCTGATCGGCCGCGGCGACATAACCGTCGACGACGCCGAGGAGTTGCTGCGCGACTACCAGTCCCAGCTGGAGCAGGTCTTCAAGGCCACCCGCGACGCGGCGCTCACGGGCACCCGGCCGGCGCGCACGCGGCAGCCCGAGCCGGAGCCGGCGGTGACGACCGCAGTCGAGTCGGCGGTAATCAAGGCGATCGGCGACGCGCACGTCAACCTGCCCGAGGGCTTCACACCGCACAAGCGCGTCCAGCAGTTGCTGGAGCGCCGGGCGAAGATGTCGGTCGAGGGCAACATCGACTGGGGCTACGGCGAGCTGATCGCCTTCGGGTCGCTGCTCAACGACGGCATCACCGTGCGGCTCGCGGGGCAGGACTCGCGCCGGGGCACGTTCGTGCAGCGGCACGCGTCGGTGGTCGACGCCCGCACCGGGCAGGACTACATGCCCCTGTACGCGATGCGCAAGGACCGGGCCCGCCTGTTCATCCATGACTCGCTGCTGTCCGAGTACGCGGCGATGGGCTTCGAGTACGGCTACTCGGTGGAGAACACCGAGGCGCTGGTGGCGTGGGAGGCGCAGTTCGGCGACTTCGCCAACGGCGCGCAGTCGGTCGTCGACGAGTTCATCTCGTCCGGCGAGGTGAAGTGGGGCCAGCAGTCTTCGCTGGTGCTGCTGCTGCCGCACGGCCACGAGGGCCAGGGCCCCGACCACACCTCCGGACGCCCCGAGCGCTACCTGCAGCTCTGCGCCGAAGACAACATGCGGGTCTCGATCCCGACCACCCCGGCGAACTACTTCCACCTGCTGCGCCGCCAGGCCCTCTCGCCGAAGCGCAAGCCGCTGGTGGTGTTCACGCCGAAGTCACTGCTGCGGCACAAGCTGGCCGTGTCCGCGGTCGAAGACTTCACTCAGGGCACGTTCCAGACGGTGATGGGCGACTCGGGCGGGCTCAAGCCGGAGGCCGTGAAGCGCGTGCTGCTGTGCACCGGCAAGGTCTACTACGACCTCTTCCAGGCGCGCGCCGAGCGGGGCGTCACCGACACCGCGATCCTGCGCATGGAGCAGCTCTACCCGCTGCCGGTGGAGGAGCTGCGCGCGGCGCTCGGCCAGTACCCGAATGCGGAAGACTTCGCCTGGGTTCAGGAGGAGCCGGCCAACCAGGGTGCGTGGTCGTTCGTGGCGCTCAACCTGCTGGAGCACCTCGAAGGCGTACCACTCCGGCGGATCCCCCGGCCGGCGGCGGCCGCGCCGGCCGTCGGTTCGGCGAAGCTGCACGACGCCGAGCAGGCCGCGCTGGTCGAGGCCGCTCTTCCGAAGCCGTAGGCGGGTGCCGTGTACTTCACCGATCGTGGCATCGAGGAGCTGGCCGAGAGGCGCGGCGGCGAGACCGTGACCATCGAGTGGGTCGCGGAGCGTCTGCGTGACTTCATCGACCTGAACCCGGAGTTCGAGACTCCGGTCGAGCGGCTCGCCACCTGGCTGGCCCGCCTCGACGACGAAGACGACTGAGGTGGCTCCACACACGTAGAGTCGAACAACATGAATACGGGGCGCTGGCTCGCGGGGGCGGCCGGCTTGGTGGTAGTGGGCGCGCTCGCCATCGTTCTACTCGATCATGATGGCGACGCGTCGTCTGAGCCGCCAAAGCCGCCGCGGTTGCCGGCCACCGATCTGACGAGCATGTTCAGCCGATACGGCGACACCGGCGGGCAGTGGACCGGCGGCGACAACACGGCTTCCGTGCCGCTGCCGGACGGCCGGGTCGCTTGGCTCTTCTCCGACACGTTCCTCGGCAAGGTCAACGGGGATCACACGCGTCCCCGCGACTCGGCCTTCGTCAACAACACGATCGTCGTGCAGGAAGGCGCCCAGGCCGTGCGGACCCTGCACGGCGGCGCTGCCGACAAGCCGGCCGCGCTGGTCGCCCCGCCCGCCGCCGGCCAGTACTACTGGGCGCAGGACGGCACGGTCGAAGGCGACCGCCTACGGGTGTTCTACAACCGGTACCGCCGCACCGGCACGGGCCTCTGGGACTTCACGCTGACCGGTTCGGTGCTGGCCTCGTTCGACCTGCCGGGGCTCGCTTCCCCGCAGGTCACCGACCTGCCGCTCGGTGACCGGATCGCGTGGGGCTCGGCGGTGCTGGAAGACGGTGGCTACACGTACGTGTACGGCGCCGAGCGCACGAGTGACGCCATGCGGTTCGCACACGTGGCCCGAGCACCGGCCGGCAAGCTGGGCGGAGAATGGGAGTTCTGGACCGGCAACGGCTGGTCCAGGGCCGTGGAGCAGTCGGCGCGGCTGCTCAGCGGGGTGGGCACCGGCTATTCGGTGCAGCGCGTCGGCGACAGGTACGTCATGCTGACGACTGAGGGCAACCTGCTCTTCAACCCGGCGATCGTGGCGTACACCGCGGCGGCGCCCACCGGGCCGTGGGAGGGGCCGCGCCAGCTACACACGCCCGCCGAGGCGATTCCCGGCACGTCACGGGTGTCGTACGACGCGCGGCTGCATCCCGAGTTGGCCCGCTCGGGAAAGCTGCTGGTGTCGTACAACGTCAACAGCCTCGACGCCGAGACCGGTTACGCCGACGCGCGCGTCTACCGCCCACGGTTCGTCGAGGTCGACTGGCCGCCCACCGATCCCGCCACGCGCGCCCAGGCACCGACGGGCCTGACCGCCGCGGTCAACGACGTCCACCCAGCCCTGCGCTGGAGTGCCGTCCCAGGCGCCGAGCGGTACTGGGTGTACGAGCGCGACGTCACCGCCGGTCAGACGCATCCGGCTCGCCGGCCGCACCCGGTTACCGGCACCGCGACCGACGCCGGCCTACTCAAGGACGGGCACACGTACGAGTTCTGGATCAGCGCGGACGGGCCGGCCGCCGAATCACCGCCCTCGGCCATGGTGACCGCCGTCCGCACGCGGCCAACCGTGCCGGAGGGCCTCACCGCCAGGCCACTCCCCGACGGCCGGATCGCACTGACCTGGGCCAACCCCGGTGCCAACCTCTGGTACTGGCTGTATCAGCGAGACACGACCGCGGGCGAGCAGTGGCGCCGACACGACTTCCCCATCGATCAGGCACGCGGGTTCACCACCGTGCCACTGCTGCACGGGCACGCGTACGAGTTCCGGATCGCGGCGATCGGGCCGAGCGGCGAATCGACGCCCTCGGCGGTGGCGCGGGCAACCGCACGGTACGCGCCGCCACCGGCTCCGACGGGCCTGCGCGCCACGCCCGGCGACGCCCGCGTCACCCTCGCATGGCAGGCGCCGTCGGCTGGGCTCCGCTACCGCCTGTACCACCGCGACATCACGGCCGGGCAGGGCGCCTTTACCCGTGGCGAGTTCCTCGCCGACAAGCTGACCGGCGTCGTGGGTGGGCTGATCAATGGGCACGAGTACGAGTTCCGGGTGGCCGCCGTGCGGCACGGCGCCGAGGGCCCGCCCAGCCAGTCCGTCCGGGCCACCCCGATGCTGCCGCTGCCTATAGCGCCCACCGAGCTCCAGGCCACCGTGACCGCCCCAGGCACCCTCACGCTGACCTGGAAGGCGCTCGGGCCGGGCACGCACTACTGGGTGCACTATCGCGACCTCACGGCGAAGGAGCAGGAGTTCACCAAGGCGGCGTTTCCGACCGCAAACCCGCCGGCCCTCCAGCCGGGCCTGGTTCCGGGCCACGAGTACGAGGTCACGGTGACTGCGGCCAACCACACAGGTGAGGGTCCACCCGCAACACCGGTGAAGGTCGTGGTGACCGGCTAGGTTGATCGTGTGGCGCGGAGCGTGTACGTCGCGGGCCTCGGCCCGGGCGGCGGGAAGTCGACGATCGCCCTCGGTCTGGCCGAGCTTCTGTCCCGGCAGGTGGCGGGCATAGGCGCGTTCCGGCCGTTGGCCCCACGTGCCGGCTTGGACCCGATCCTGGTGCTGCTGCGCGAGCGGTACCAGATCGACGCGCCATTCGACGACATGTACGGCATCACGCGTGCCGAGGCGACCGCGCTCATCGCGGACGGCAAGCGGGAAGAGCTGATCTCCCTGATCGTCGGGCGCTACCGCGACCTGGAGCGGCGACACCCGGCGATGGTCGTGGTGGGCAGCGACATCGGCGACAGCGGCGACACCGACGTGGCGTTCAACGCCCGACTGGCCACCGAGTTCGGCAGCGTGGTGGTCGCGGTGGTCGACGGTTTCGGGCAGGACAGCGCCACGATCGCGGCCGAGTTGGCCAGCGCGTACCACGGTCTCGCCGACCATGGCGCGACCGTGCTGGCGGCGATCGCCAACCGGGTACCGCCGGATACGTCGCTGCCCGAGCTGCCCGTGCCCGCGTACGCCATCCCAGAGGTCCCGGCGGTCTCCGCGCCGACGGTGGCCGAGGTGGCGGAGGCGCTGGGCGCCATCCGGCTGGCCGGCGACGACGCGGCGCTCGACCGCGACGTCCTCGATTTCGTGGTGGGCGCGGCCCACGTGCCGATCCTGACCGACCACCTGACCGATGGCTGCCTGGTGATCACGCCCGGCGACCGCACCGATCTGCTGGTGGCGGCCGCGGCGGCGCGGGTGGCCGGCACGGCGGCGGTGGCCGGCGTCGTGCTCACCCTCGGCGAGCAGCCCGACCCGCGGGCGATGCGGCTCGTCGAAGGGCTGCACGCGGGCCTCGCGGTGCTGTCGGTGCCGGAGGACAGCTACGCCACGGTCGAGGCTTCGAGCCGGATCGAGAGCCATCCCACGATGGCCAGCCCGCGCAAGGTGGAGGCGGCGATCGGCGCTTTCGAGTCCAGTGTGGACACGGAGGGGCTGGCCGCCAGGCTGGACGTGACGCGGTCGGCGCGGGTGACGCCGCTGATGTTCGAGTTCGACCTGATCGACCGGGCGCGCGCCGACCGGCGCCATCTGGTGCTGCCCGAGGGCGCCGAGGAGCGCATCCTGCGGGCGACGGAGATCTTGCTGCGCCGCGGGGTCGCCGACCTCACTCTGCTCGGCAACGCCGACGAGATCGGCCGCAAGGCGCGCGACCTGGGCATCGACATTGGCGACGCGCACACCGTCGACCCGGCGACCAGCCCGTGGCTGGACGAGTTCACCGAGAAGTACGCCGAGCTGCGCCGCCACAAGGGCGTCACCCTGGATCTGGCGCGTGACGTGGTCCGCGACGTCAACTACTTCGGCACGATGATGGTGCATACCGGGCGGGCCGACGGCATGGTCTCCGGCGCCACGCATACGACGGCGGCGACGATCCGGCCCGCGTTCGAGATCGTCAAGACCGTACCGGGCGTGTCGGTGGCGTCCAGCGTGTTCTTCATGCTCCTCGCCGACCGGGTGCTCGTGTACGGCGACTGCGCGGTCAACCCCGACCCGGATGCGCACCAGCTCGCCGACATCGCGCTCTCGTCGGCCGAGACCGCCGCCCGCTTCGGCATCGAGCCGCGAGTGGCGATGCTGTCGTACTCGACCGGCACCTCCGGCACCGGCGCCGACGTGGAGAAGGTCGCCGCGGCGACGGCGCTGGTTCGAGAGCGTGCGCCCAGCCTGCTCGTGGAGGGCCCGATCCAGTACGACGCCGCGGTCGACCCGACGGTGGCACAGGCCAAGCTGCCGGGCTCGGCGGTGGCTGGTCGCGCGACCGTGTTCGTCTTCCCCGACCTGAACACCGGCAACAACACGTACAAGGCGGTGCAGCGCTCGGCCGGCGCGGTCGCGGTGGGCCCGGTCATGCAGGCGCTCCGGCGCCCGGTCAACGACCTGAGCCGGGGCGCCACGGTCAAAGACATCGTCAACACCGTGGCGATCACCGCGATCCAGGCGGCCGCCGCATGAGGATTCTCGTGCTCAACAACGGCTCGTCGTCGGTGAAGTACCGGCTGTACGACGGCGACGATCTCGTGAGCAAAGGGCTCGTCGAGCGGGTCACCGACTACGAGGCGGCGCTGCGCGAGGTGACCGGCTCGATCGACCTGAACGGTCTCGGCGCGGTCGGGCACCGGGTGGTGCACGGTGGGCTGCGCTTCTCCGAGCCGACCCTGATCACCGACGAGGTGGTCGCCGCCATCGAAGAGCTGGTGCCGCTCGCGCCCCTGCACAACCCGGCCAACCTGGCCGGCATCGGGGTGGCCCGCAAGCTGCTGCCGGGCGTGCCACAGGTGGCGGTCTTCGACACGGCGTTCCACCGCACGCTGCCCGAGGCGGCGGCGACGTACGCCATCGACCGGGAGGTGGCTGACCGGTACGGCATCCACCGGTACGGCTTTCACGGCACCTCGCACGCGTACGTCTCACGCCGCACCGCCGCGCTGCTGGATCGCCCGCTGGCCGAGGTCAACACGATCACGCTGCACCTGGGCAACGGCGCGAGCGCCTGCGCGGTGGAGGGTGGCCGGTCGGTGGCGACGTCGATGGGCCTGACGCCGCTGGAAGGGCTGGTGATGGGTTCGCGCAGCGGCGACCTCGATCCGGCGGTCGTCTTCCACCTGCACCGGACCGCTGGCATGTCGGTCGACGAGATCGACGATCTGCTCAACCACCGCAGTGGGCTGGTGGGGCTGGCCGGCGCAGGCGACATGCGCGAGGTGCTGGGCCGCCGGGCCGCCGGCGACCGCGCGGCAGCGCTGGCCATCGACGTGTACTGCCGGCGCATCCGCTCCTACGTCGGGGCGTTCTACGCGGTGCTCGGCCGGCTGGACGCGATCGCGTTCACCGCCGGTGTGGGTGAAAACGCGGCGACAGTGCGCGCCGAGTCACTCGCCGGGCTTGACCGGCTCGGCATCGAGATCGACCCGGCGCGCAACGACAGCGCTCGGGAGGGGATCATCTCCCCCGAAGCGGCCCCGGTGACCGTCTGTGTCGTGCCGACCGACGAAGAGTTGGAGATCGCCACACAGACACGGTCTGTGATCAACAGATCAGCCGAAGGCTAGGAACAGGGTCAGCGCGACCAGCACCACCGCCAGCACCGCGACGCCGATGATCAGCGGCAGTTTCGACGGGGCTTGCTCCTCCGGCTGCGCGTTCGTCGCGAACGAACGGAACGCCTCGGTGTTGCCACTCGGATCCACGTACTCGTCAGACATGGCCACGACCATAGCGTGGTAGGGCTGCCCCTACCACGACGGCGCGGTGTTCCCCACCGGAAAGTGGGGTGCGTGCTGGATCGATGCGAATCAGCGCCGCTCATAGCGTCATCGGCATGACCACAACCATCATGCAGCGACCGGCGCAGCAGCCGGACGAGCCCCCGGTGACGCATCGGCGGCCCCGTAACCTGGCCGCCGCGGTCGCGCGCTTCAGCGCGCGGCACCGGGCTACCGCCGTCTTCGGGTGGCTACTGTTGGTGGTGGCGGCCACGGTGCTCTCCGCCGCGATCGGGACCATCGTGGCGAAGGACAGCGACTACGGCAACGGTGAGTCGCGGCGCGCCGACAAAATCGTCGAGGCGGCCGGCTTCCCCGATCGCGCCGGCGAGATGGTGATCGTGCAGAGCGACACGCTGACCGCTGACGCGCCAGCGTTCCAGGGCGCGGTGCGCGAGGCGGTCGCCGCCGTCGAAGGCACAGGCCAGGTGGAGAACGTACGCGCCGACGCGGTGTCCGAGGACGGGCACGCCGCGCTGGTCACATTCGACATGACCGGCGACGCCGACACCGCCGCCGACCGGGTGCAGCCGGTGCTCGACGCGGTCGCCCGCGTACAGGATCGGCACCCCGACCTGTACGTCGGTCAGACCGGTGCCGCGAGCATCGACAAGGCGATCATGCAGGGCCTCGAAGAGGACCTGACGCTGTTGTCGATGTTGTCGATCCCGGTGACGCTAGGCATCCTGATCGTCGCGTTCGGGGCATTGCTGGCCGCGGTGCTGCCGCTCGGCCTGGCGCTGACCGCGTTCATGGCCTCGCTCGGCCTGCTGGCCGCCGCGAGCCGACTCTTCCCGTCCGCCGACTCCACCACCCACCTCATGCTGCTGATGGGGCTCGCCGTCGGAGTCGACTACTGCCTGTTCTACATCCGCCGGGAACGCGAGGAGCGAGCCAAGGGCGCCGACCCCGAAACCGCCCTCGCCATCGCGGCGGCGACCTCCGGCCGCTCGATCCTGATCTCGGCGTTCACCGTCATCATCGCGGTGGCCGGCATGTTCCTCACCGACGACACCGCCTTCATCAGCCTGGCCACCGGCACGATCCTGGTCGTCGCGACCGCCGCGCTCGGCTCGCTGACCGTGCTGCCCGCGCTGCTGTCCAAGCTCGGCGACCGGGTCGACCTCGGTCGCATCCCTGGCCTGTACCGGCGCGAGTCAAACGGCCGTTTCTGGCGCTTCGCGCTCAAGGTCGTGCTACGCCGTCCCGGTATCTCGGCGGCCTTCGCCGCGGCCGCCCTGATCGCGCTCGCGACGCCCGCACTCGGCATGCGCACCGCGTCCGACGGCGCCGACGGCTTCAAGCACGACAAGCCCGCCCTTGTCGCGTACGACGAGGTGTCGGCGGCGTTCCCCGGCGGCGCCGACCCGGGTGTCGTCGTGGTCAAGGCAACCGATGTCACCAGCGCGCGGATGACCGCGGCGATCGACGCGTTCAAGACCACGGCGCTCGCGACGGGCAAGCTGCACGAACCTGTCACGGTGGAGGTCAGCCCGGACAAGACGGTCGCGCGGATCAGCCTGGGCCTGTCCGGTTCCGGCACCGACGCCGCGTCGGAGGATGCGGTACGCGTGCTGCGTGACAAGGTCATCCCCGCTACCGTGCTCGGCGTCGACGGTGCCGAGGTGGCCGTCACGGGAGAGGCCGCGCAGTCGGTCGACTTCAACAGGGCGCTGACCGGCAGCGTGCCGCTGGTCTTCGCGTTCGTGCTGGGGCTGGCGTTCCTGCTGCTGCTCGTGTCGTTCCGGTCGGTCGTCGTGGCGGCCACCGCGATCGTGCTCAACCTGCTGTCGGTCGCCGCCGCGTACGGCGCGCTGGTGCTGGTCTTCCAGAACGGCGTGGGCGAGAACCTGCTGGACTTCCAGGCTCGCGGCGCCATCACCAGTTGGATACCGCTGTTCCTCTTCGTGATCCTCTTTGGACTGTCGATGGACTACCACGTATTCGTGCTCAGCCGCATCCGTGAGGGCTATGACCGGGGCTGGCCGACCAAGCTCGCGGTGTCGCGGGGCATTCGCGGAACGGCCGGGGTCATCACGAGTGCGGCGGTCGTGATGGTGGCGGTGTTCGGCCTCTTCACCACCGGTTCGATGACCTCGATGAAGGAGATGGGCTTCGGCCTGGCGGTAGCGGTCCTGATCGACGCCACGATCGTCCGAGCCGTCCTCCTCCCGTCGGTCATGGCCCTGTTAGGCGACCACAACTGGTACCTCCCCCGCTGGCTACGCTGGCTCCCCGCGTCCACGCCCCACTAGCCCGGCCCTGGCCCGCCGCCGCCCGGCCTCTCCCCGCCGATCAAGGGCGAACGCACGTGGTTCGATCTCTAAACCACGTGCGTTC
>NZ_JAIBNX010000242.1 GCF_026130045.1 Micromonospora sp. CPCC 205371 | reverse complement strand
GCGGGAGGCGGCACAGGACAAGGCGGGAGTGGAGGACGAACGGGGTGGAGGGGAACAACGCCTGGAAGGAGTATGTCGCCGCGGCCCGCCGGCTCGACGCGGTGCGCCGGGGCGCGGCGACCGCCGCCAGCGAGCAGGCGCAGGCCGCTCACCGCGCGCGCGAGGAGTTGTCGGCGCTCCGCGCCCGGCTCGGCGTCGAGCGCGGCCGGTTGCTCCAGATGGGGGTACCGGAGGCGGAGCTCTCGCCGTCACCGTCGGAGGTGTCGCTGGCGGCTCAGGCGATGGCTGGCGGACCGGTACCGGTGCGTGCCTCGCTGGAGAGCGCCCGCGCGGTCGTGACCGGGGCGGCGCAGCTGGCCGTTCAGCAGGGCACGGCGCGCGGCGAAACGCCGATCTGGCTGCGCAACCTCATGGTGTACGGGCCGTTCGGCTTCGTCGTGTTGATCGTCCAGGTGGCCCTGTACGCCACGGCCGGCACCGAGTTGCCGCTGTTCGCGGTGCTGTGCGGGCTGACCATGCCGGCGGCGGCGTTCGGGCTGAGCTGGCTGACGATCGGCTGGTCGTTCGACCGCACGCCGGAGGGCACGGTGGACCGTACGCCGCTGCTCGGCGTGGCGGTCTGCTTCGCGCCGGTACTGGTGACGTGCATGGGCGTGGGCCTGCTCAGCTTGTTCAACTAGGGGTGGGACGAATGGCGAACGTGGAAGAGGTCAAGGCGCATGTGGCGGCCTCGGTCGACCAGACCCACCGGGCGGTCACCGCGCTGCGCGGCGTGTCCGATCAGTTGGACGAGGCGCTGGCACGGCTGCGGCTGACCGCCGTGGGTTCGGTGCATCCGACGGTGCTCGACGCGATTTCGCGGCTGGAGCAGGCGAAGAACCGCCTCGATGAGGCGCAGACACTTGCGCGCGGCGCGATCGACTCCGCCGACCGCTACCGCTTCACCGTTTAGGTGACGCGGTCAGCCGATGATGAGGCTCATGGCCTCGGCACGCGATTTCGCGTCGCGCTGAAGGATTCCGCGCACCGCCGACGTGATGGTCTTGCTGCCGGCCTTCTGGATGCCCCGCATGGCCATGCACATGTGCTCGCATTCCAGCACGGCGATGACTCCGTGCGGGTCGAGCTTGGCCATCAGCAGGTCTGCTACCTGGGCGGTGAGGCGCTCTTGCACCTGTGGACGGCGCGCATAGACCTCGACCAGGCGGGCGAGCTTCGACAGGCCGGTGATGCGACCGTGCTCGCCCGGGATGTACCCGATGTGCGCGACGCCCCGGAACGGCAGCAGATGGTGCTCGCAGAGGCTCATCACCTCGATGTCGCGCACCAGTACCAGCTCTTCGTGGTCGGCCTCGAACGAGGTGGTGAGCACCTTGGCTGGGTCGACCCGCAGCCCGGCGAACAGCTCGGCGTAGGCGCGCGCCACTCGGGCCGGCGTGCGGATGAGCCCGTCCCGGTCCGGGTCTTCGCCGACCGCGATGAGGATTTCGCGCACGGCCTTCTCGATGCGGGCCAGGTCGACGGCGTTCTCGACCGGGGTGCCGGTCAGCTTGCCGTCGACCAGTCGCGCGGCGAGATAGTCGAGGGCGTCGTCACGGTCGCCGTCTGGCTCCGTGGACGACGCCCCCGAAAAGGCCCCGGTGCTCAGTGGACGCCGTCCGAGTTGGCCGACGCGCCGCCTCCGACGGTCGCTTCGGCTCCGTCTGCTCTGGCCTGCACCTGCAGCGCCTCCTTCTCGGCCGGCGTGAGCACCGGCGGCTCGGTGGAGGGCTGACGCTTGCCAAAGCCGTTGTACGGCGCCATCGGCGGCCGCTTGACGACGCGGGCGCAGATGCGGGCCATGTCGGTCTGGGAGATGGTTTCCTTCTCCATCAGCTCCAGCACGATGCTGTCGAGCACGTCCCGGTACTCGACCAGGATCTCCCACGCCTCGTCGTGCGCCAGCTCGATGAGTGCGCGCACCTCGCCGTCGATCTCGGCGGCGACCGAATCGGAGTAGTCCCGCTCGTGTCCCATGGTGCGCCCGAGGAACGGCTCGTCGCCGCTGGTGCCGTACTTGACCGCACCGAGCTTCGAACTCATGCCGTACTGGGTGACCATTGCCCGCGCAAGCGCGCTGGCCTTTTCGATGTCGTTGCCGGCGCCGGTGGTGGGCTCGTGGAAGACCAGTTCCTCGGCGGCCCGGCCACCCAGCGCGTACGCCAGCGTGTCGATCATCTCGGCGCGGGTCTGGGTGTACTTGTCTTCGGTCGGCAGGACCAGCGTGTGGCCGAGCGACCGCCCGCGGGACAGGATCGTCACCTTGTGCACCGGCGCGGAGTGCGGCAGCGCCCAGGCGACCAGTGCGTGGCCACCCTCGTGGTACGCGGTGATCTTCTTCTCGTGGTCGCTCATCACGCGGGTGCGCCGCTGCGGGCCGGCGACCACGCGGTCGATCGACTCTTCGAGGTTGTCGTTGGTGATCGCCCGCTTGTTGTGCCGGGCGGTCAGCAGCGCGGCCTCGTTGATGACGTTGGCCAGGTCGGCACCGGTGAAGCCGGGGGTGCGCCGGGCCACCGCGTCGAGATCGACGTCGGGGGTGAACGGCTTGCCCTTGGCGTGTACCCGGAGGATCGACTTGCGGCCCTCCATGTCGGGGGTGTCGACGGCGATCTGGCGGTCGAACCGGCCCGGGCGCAGCAGCGCCGGGTCGAGGATGTCCGGCCGGTTCGTGGCGGCGATCAGGATGACGCCGCCCTTGGTGTCGAAGCCGTCCATTTCGACGAGGAGCTGGTTGAGCGTCTGCTCGCGCTCGTCGTGGCCGCCGCCCATGCCGGCGCCGCGGTGCCGGCCGACCGCGTCGATCTCGTCGACGAAGACGATGGCGGGCGCGTTGGCCTTGGCCTGCTCGAAGAGGTCGCGGACCCGGGAGGCACCCACGCCGACGAACATCTCGACGAAGTCCGAGCCGGAGATCGAGTAGAACGGCACCCCGGCCTCGCCAGCGACGGCGCGGGCGAGCAGCGTCTTACCGGTGCCGGGCGGGCCGAAGAGCAGCACGCCCTTCGGGATCTTCGCGCCGAGTGCCTGGTACTTCGCCGGGTTCTGCAGGAAGTCCTTGATCTCGTGCAGCTCCTCGACGGCCTCGTCGGCCCCGGCCACGTCCGCGAAGGTGGTCTTCGGCGTGTCCTTGGTGATCATCTTCGCCTTGGACTTACCGAAGTTGAGCACCCGGGAGCCGCCGCCCTGCATCTGCGACATGAACAGCAGCAGCAGGATCACCAGTACCGCGATGGGCAGCAGGTTGACCAGCAGGGTGAGGAAGACGCTGTCTTCGGAGACCTCGGTGGTGACCGGACCGGTGACCCGTCCGGCACTTTCGGCGTCCTGGACGTCGCTCCAGATCTCGGCGCCGACCTCGTAGGGGAACTGCGCCTGGATCTTGTCGGTCTTCTGGTCGCCGAACTGCTCAGGGCTGGTCAGGTCGAGCTGGAGCGTCTGCTCCTTGTCTTTGAAGACGACCTTCTTGATATTGCCCTTGTTGTTGAGCTGGTCGAGCGCGACCGATGTATCGACCTTGTGGTAGCTGGGACCACTGGTGAAGAAGGAGCTGAGCGCTATCGCTCCGATGATCACCAGGATGATCCAGACCACCGGTCGGCGGAAGAAACGCGTACGTTCCATACTGTTATCGAGCGCTGCGGCGCCCGGATCCTCCTGATCGACGTCCTGACCGTCTGGTTTGCCCGACAGACCATGCCATCGGTCATTCGAAGGTACACCCCACGTGGGCGCCAGCGGTCTTCGGATGCGGCAGGCCCCATTCAATCCCGGCAAATGGGGCGCCCCCGAGGGGGCGATGCCCGCATCCGTGCAGGTCGCAGCGCTTTCTGAGAGTACGCTGTGGGTTCTATTATCTACTACGCGCGGGCGTACACCTCGGGCTTGAGGACGCCGACGTACGGCAGTTCGCGGTAGCGCTCGGCGAAGTCGAGCCCGTAGCCGACGACGAACTCCTTCGGGATGTCGAAGCCCACGTACTTCACCGGCACCGGCACCTTGACCGCCTCCGGCTTGCGGAACAGCGCCACCACCTCGACGCTCGCCGCCGATCGGGACTCCAGGTACTTCAGCAGCCACGAGAGCGTCAGGCCGGAGTCGACGATGTCTTCCACGACGACCACGTGCCGGCCGGCGATGTCGCGGTCGAGGTCTTTGAGTATGCGTACCACTCCGGACGAGGTGGCGCCCTGGCCGTAGGAGGACACGGCCATGAACTCCAACTCGATGGCCGGACCGTACTTGCCGAGCGCGCGGGCGAAGTCGGCCATGAACATGACCGCGCCCTTCAGCACGCAGACCAGCAGGAGCCCGCCCTCGACCGTGGCGTGGTCGGCGGACACCTGCTTGGCGAGTTCTTCGATCTTTTCGCGGATCTGCGCTTCGGTGATGATCACGTGATCGATGTCGGCGTCGTACCAGGAGCCGTCAGCCATGGTCTAAGCCTGCCGTACGCGGGTTTCGGCACGTCGTCGGGGGCGGAAACTCACGCCCTGCTAGCTGGCGCTCGCTCCGCTCACGCGGGGCCATGCGCCTTTGATGCCGCCCTGTAGCCGACCCTGCGCTCGGTCGCTTCGCTCCCTCGACTCCGGGCCGACAGCGGGCGGCGGCACATGACCCCCGGACGGGCGGTCAGGACAGGCGGGGGCGGGAACGCCTCCGCCCGCCTTCGGACGGCTTCCAGTCGGCGGAGTCGCGTGTGTCCTTGGTCCAACCGAACAGCGTCGCGAGACCGAGGAATACGAAGAACAGCAGGAAAACGAGGAGTTCCATGGCGGCACAACCTTCTTGATCGGAGTCTTCTTGAGGTTCGCCGCCGGTGCGCACCGGACGTCTGTATCTAGTTTCCGCCGGGCACCCGCGCGCCAACAGTGGCAGAAATGCCATCACCCCTAAAAATCCTGCCAAGCCTGCGCTACGCTGGTGGCATGCTTCACAAGGTCGCCGTCATCGTGTTCGACGGAGTCGCCGCGTTCGAGCTCGGCGTGCTCTGCGAGGTCTTCGGCACCGACCGCACGGCCGACGGTTTCCCCAGTTACCGGTTTGACGTGTGCAGCGCCGACGGCAAGCCGGTGCGCTGCAAGTCCGGCTTCGAGATCACACCCGGCGCCGACCTCACACCGGTCGAAGACGCCGACCTCGTCGCCGTCCCCGCGCACGACGACGACTCCTTCGTGCCCGCCTCGGCGCTGGAAGCGCTGAAGCGGGCCAGCGACCGCGGTGCGCACATCTTCAGCGTCTGCTCCGGGGCGTACGTCCTCGGCGAGGCGGGACTGCTCGACGGGCGCGAGTGCACCACACACTGGAAGCACGTCGACGAGCTCCAGGAGCGCTTCCCCAAGGCGCGAGTCCACTGCGACGCGCTCTACGTCCAAGACGGCAACCTGCTCACCAGCGCCGGCACGGCAGCCGGCATCGACGCGGCGCTGCACCTCGTGCGGCAGGAGCACGGCTCGGCGTTCGCCACCAAGCTCGCCCGGCGGATGGTCGTTCCGCCGCACCGCGACGGCGGCCAGGCCCAGTTCGTCGAGGCCCCGATAGCCAAGACGCCGCAGGCGCCCACGCTCGAACCCGTACTGACCTGGCTGATCAGCAGCCTCGGCCGGCCGGTGACCGTGGAGGAGATGGCGGCCAAGGCACACATGGCGCCGCGCACGTTCGCCCGGCGGTTCCGGGCCGAGACCGGCACGACGCCGCACGACTGGATCACCAACCAGCGTGTGCTGCTCGCTCGGCAGATGCTCGAAGACACCGAGCTGAGCGTCGAGGCGATCGCCACCCGGGCCGGCTTCGGTGACGCGGCCACGATGCGGCACCACTTCACCAAGCGCGTGAAGGCGACCCCGCAGGCCTACCGCGCCACGTTCCGCGATCGCGCTTTCTAGTAGCCCAAGGCCGACCCGTCGGCGCGCGGTTCTGACCCGGCCACGTAACCGCCGCCCGGCAGGCGCCAGATCGCCTGCCCGTACCCGAACCCCGTCGGTTCAGGCTCGACTCGTACCTCGTGGCCGCGCGACCGCAACTCCTCCAGTACGGCCGGCCGCGCCAGCCCGTCCTCCACCAGTACCGTCCGGCCCGCCTGCCACCGCCAGCGGGGCTCGGCCAGCGCCGCCTGCGGGTCCAGCCCTCGGTCCAGAGTGGACGAGATCACCTGGAGATGGCCCTGTGGCTGCATGTGCCCGCCCATCACCCCGAACGGCCCCACCGGCGTCCCGCCGCGTGTCAGGAACCCGGGAATGATCGTGTGGAAGGGCCGCTTGCCGGGCCCGACCGCGTTGGGGTGGTCCGGCTCCAGCCGGAACCCGACACCCCGGTTGTGCAGGCCGAACCCGAATCCGGGCAGCGCCACGTACGACCCGAAGCCCATGTAGTTCGACTGGATCAGGCTGACCATCATGCCGCCGGCGTCGGCCGTGGACAGATAGACCGTGCCGCCCCGCATTGGCTCGCCTGGGCGCGGCACCGCCGCTCGCTCGCTGATGAGAGCCCGGCGGGAAGCCAGGTACTCCGGCGCCAGAAGCGCAGCGGTCGGCACCGCCATCGCCGCCGGGTCGGCGACATGCGCGAACGCGTCCGCGAACCCCAGCTTCATCGCCTCGATCTGCCAGTGCAGCCGCTCGGCGAGGGGCATTCCGGCCAGATCGACACCGTCCAGCACACCGAGTGCGAGGAGCGCGGCGACGCCCTGCCCGTTCGGCGGCAGCTCCCACACCTCATGAGCCCGGTAGCTGACCGACACCGGTTCCACCCACGTGGAGGCGTGCGCCGCCAGGTCCGCGGCGGTCAGCAATCCGCCTGTACTCCCGGAGTGCGCCGCCAGCGCGGAGGCGATCTCGCCCCGGTAGAACGCGTCAGCGTGTGTCTCGGCGATCAGCCGGAGTGCCCGTGCCGCCCCAGGATTTCGCCGGCGCTCCCCCACCCGGGGCGCGCGACCGGAGACCGTGAACACCCGGCCCCACTCGGCGAACTCCGGTCCGCGCAGGGCGCTGTGCTCGGCTACCGCCCCGGCCCAGGCGCGCGCCACCTCAGGCGAGACCGGATAGCCGCGCTCGGCGTACTCGACCGCGTCGGTGAAGAGGTCGGCGAACGGCAGGGCGCCGAAGCGCTCGTGCAGGTCGCGCCAGGCGGCTGGCGCCCCCGGTACGGTCACCGGCAGCCAGCCGTGCTTCGGCATGTGGCCGCCCAGCCGGTCGAGGGTCAGCGCCGCCGGCGACCGGCCGGAGCCGTTGAGCCCGTGCAGCCGCTCCCCGTCCCACACGATCGCGAAAAGGTCACCGCCGATGTCGTTCGACGTCGGCTGTACGACGGTCAGGGCGATCGCGGTAGCGAGGGCCGCGTCGACGGCGTTGCCGCCGCGGCGCAGCACCGCGAGACCGGCGCTGGCGGCGAGCGGTTGGCTGGTCGCGACCGCCCCACGCGGAGCGAAAAGCGGCTTCACGACGGCGGTGGCGAAGACAGAAGGCGCTCGCCGGCGCGAGACACGAGAATCCCGCCCGGAAGGTGCGTCGGACCTTGGCCGCGCCACGCCGTCACCAGCGCGTCCAGCGCCGCCACATGCCGGTGGGAGAGGGCGGCTGGGCGGGCGCCCAGCTCGCGGGCCCAGGCGTGCAGCACGCGGGTACGCAGGGCGCGCGGCAGTTCCGCGAGGGCCGGCACGGACAGTGATCCGTCCGGGGCACGGGCCGTGGCCAGCGCCGCGGTGGCGAGCGAGTCGAGCGCTGCGGTGTCGTCCGCGAGGAGCGTGGCGGTGCGTGCGAGGTTGCCGACGACACCCGGGCCCAGAGCCGCCACGAGCGCGGGCAGCGCCCCATGCCGCACGCGGGAACGCGCATAGCTGAGGTCCGCGTTGTGCGGGTCCTCCCACGGGCTGAGGCCGAGCGCCGCGCACGCCTTGCGGGTGTCCTCACGCGACACGTCGAGCAGCGGGCGTAGCAAGGCGACCCCGCCCACCTCACGCCGCGCCGGCATCCCGGCCAGCCCGCGCGGGCCGGCGCCCCGGGCGAGCGCCAGCAGCACGGTCTCGGCCTGGTCGTCGCGGGTGTGCCCGAGCAGTACCGCCACCGCGCCGTGCCGGGCGGCCGCGTCGAGCAGGGCTTCGTAGCGGGCTTCGCGGGCGGCCGCCTCGGGGCCTCCCGGGCGCCCCGACACATCGACGGTGGCCACCTCGGCCGGTGCCAGCCCAGCGCCGCGCGCCCACGACGCCACCGCCGCCGCGCGCTCGGCTGAGCCGGGTTGCAGCCCGTGGTCGACGGTCACCAGGCCGGCGCGTGGCGCGACGAAGGCGGTCGCCGCCGCGAGGGCCAGGGAATCGGCGCCGCCAGAGCACGCCACGAGCACGTGTCCGCGTACACCTCGCAAAGCGTGCCGGACCGCGACGCGGATCGCGGCGACCGGCGGAGGCGGCGCACCCACTAGAGGGTTAGGCCGCGGCTGGGTGGACCCGCGCTACCCAGGCGTCGGGGTCTCCCAGCTCTTCCAGCCGGGGCAGGGTGAGCGGCGAGTTGAAGATCTTGTTGAAGCCCTCCATGCCGACCCGCTCGACGACGCCGTGGACGAACTTGCGGCCCTCCGCGTACTGGCGCATCTTCACCTCGATGCCCAGCACCTTGCGGATCGCCTTTTCGAGCGGGTTGCCGGCTTCGCGGCGGCGGTTGAACTTGGCGCGGATCTGCTCGACGCTCGGGATCACCTCAGGGCCGACACCGTCCATCACGAACTCGGCGTGCCCCTCCAACAGCGTCATCAGCGCCGTTAGCCGGTCGAGCACGGCGCGCTGGCCGGGGGTCTGGACCAGGTCAAGCACGCTGAGGCGGCTGTCGGGATCGCGCACCGCCTCGGAGAGCGTCGCGATGCTGCGCCGCACCCTTTCGAGGAAGTGCTCGCCGCCCGCCTGCGACGCGTCGACGAACGCCTGTACCTCGCCCAGGAAGTGCCCGCGCATCCATGGCACCGCCGCGAACTGCGTGCGGTGCGTCACCTCGTGCAGGCACACCCAAAGCCGGAAGTCGCGCGGGTCGGCCTGGAGCTTGCGCTCGACCTCGACGATGTTCGGCGCGACGAGCAGCAGCTGCCCCGGGTCGGACGAGAACACCTCATACTGCCCGAGCACCCGCCCGGACAGGTATCCCAGCACGGTGCCCGCCTGCACTCCGGTGAAGCGCGAGCCGATCGCGTCGGTGAACGCACCCGGCTGCTTGTCGCCGGCCAGCCTGTTCACCAGCGGGGTGACGACCTCACGGAGACCCGCGATGTTGACGGCCGCCCAGTCCTTGCGGTCGACGATCCGCACCGGAGGGTGCCCGATCTGCGAGCGCAGCCCGGTGTACTCCGCCACGTGCCCGGCCGCCTCATCGGTGAGTCGCCGCAGGTCGGCGACGACATCGCTGGCCTCGTCGTACGAGACCCGCGGCCCGGACTTGCTCAGCGCGCCAGCGGTAGCGGCGGCCAGATCCCAGTCCACGAACTGCGCCATCACCCCACCGTACCCGCGCTACGCACACCCACAGCCGGCCAGCGCGTTCGGGATCTTGTCGAGCCGCGCCTCCGCCTCGTCTTTGCCAACCGGCACTTTGTCGGCGAGTACCGCGAACGCCAGCAACCTGCCCTGGGCGGTCACCAGGACGCCCGAGATGGAATTCACCCCACCGAGAGTGCCGGTCTTGGCGCGGACCACGCCGGCCCCCGGACCGCCGGGCGCCGGGCTGCGGTAGCGGTCGCGCAGCGTCCCGGACCAGGCAGCGACCGGCAGGCCACTGATCACTCCGGCCAGCTCCGGGTGGGAACCGTCCGCGGCCAGCTTCAGCAGGTCGGTGAGCAGCGTGGGAGTGAGGCGGTTCTTGCGGGACAGCCCGCTGCCGTCGGACAGCGCCGCCTCCGCCGTGGGCAGTCCGAGTTGATCGAGTACCGCCAGCGAGGCGACCCCGCCACCGGTGTACGAAGCAGGTTGGTTGCGGACGATCGCGACCTGCCGAGCGAGGTACTCCGCCACGACATTGTCGCTATCGGTCAGCATGAACTCGACCATCCGCAGGATCGGCGGCGACTCCACCTTTCCGAGGACCGTGCCCGGAGCCGGAGCAGCGCCACCCGGTGTGGGGGTCGCATCCGAGGTGGCCGGCGCCGTCCCCTTGCTGACCGCCTTCGTCGAGACCCCCAGCGCCTTGGCGAACGCCTGCCCGGCCGCGATGTCCGGCGTGGTGTACCGCTCGGCGAACCCCGTCGCCTGCTTGGGATTGATCCGCCCGCCGTTGGTGGTGAGCGCGGTGGTCGCGGCACCGAACCCGCTGGTCGGGATGTCCGCGTCCCAGCTCGGCTCGAACACCGGCCCGGTGAAGAGGCTGCCGTCGACGATCACCTTGGTCGGGGCGGTGCCGCCGAGCGCCTCCTTGACCTGCTTCGCGAGCTGGTCGAGGCGGGCGGCGCCCGGATACGTGGCGGTGCCGTTGACCGCCAGCGTCGGGTCGCCACCGCCCACGATCACCACCTCGCCCGGATTGGCGCCGGCGACCACGCGGGTCTCGATCCGGTACGTAGGCCCCCGCGCGGTCAGCACCGCCGCAGCAGTCACGATCTTGGTGGTCGAGGCGGGGATGGTGACCGTGTCCGGCCCCCGGGAGTACAGCGACTCGCCGGTCGCCACGTCGACGACGGAGAGGTGCGTGCGGCCGCCGAGTCCCGCCGCGGCGACGATCGGGTCCAGCACGGCGCGCACCCCGGCCGCGCTCGGCATCGGGGCGTCGGTGGCCGAAGCGACCAGCACCGGGGACGGCTCCGGCTCGGGTGTCGAGCCGGCGGCGCTGGGAGTAGCGGCGGTGCCCTCGCCGAGCCAGCCGGCGACCGGACCGGGCCGGACGATGACCGTGCCGGCGGTCACCAGCGCGAGCAACCCGACCACGGTGGTGGCGGCGAGGAGTCCTCGCCTGCTCTTCTTGGACGCGGGCGACTGGCTGGTATGCGCCTGTTGTGCCGGTTTCGAGGAGTGCGGGCCGGACGGCGCGGACTGCCCGGGCTGAACGGGTGGCGTGGATGGCCAACCGTCGAACGAGGGCAGCCGGAGCGTCTCCTGCTCCTCGGTGACCGGGGGTGTCGCCGGAATACGAACCGTCTCATCCCCGGGGCCGTACTGTGAATCTTGCCTCGGCACCCGGCCCCTCCTCCCGTGCGTGATCCGGTCTAGGCGACACTACTTGCGTCCGAACACTATGCGGCGTTGGCTAGGCGGAACGCGTGGGGCAACACGCGACCGTCAGGTCTGTAGGGGAGCGTGAGATGGATTTCGACGTCACGGTTGAGATCCCCAAGGGTCACCGCAACAAATACGAGGTGGACCACGTTACAGGCCGCATCAGACTGGACCGGACACTCTTCACCGCCACCCAGTACCCGGCCGACTACGGTTTCATCGAGGGCACCCTGGGCGAAGACGGCGACCCGCTAGACGCGCTCGTACTGGTGCAGGAACCGACATTCCCCGGGTGCCTGATCCGGTGCAGGACGATCGGGATGTTCCGGATGAAGGACGAAAAGGGCGGCGACGACAAGGTGTTGTGCGTACCGTTCGAAGATCCGCGCCAGGAGCACCTGCGGGACATTCATCACCTGGGTGAATTCGACCGGCTGGAGATCCAGCACTTCTTCGAGGTCTACAAGGACCTCGAGCCCGGCAAGTCGGTCGAGGGCGCGACCTGGGTCGGCCGCGTAGAGGCCGAGGCCGAAATCCGCGCCTCCCGCCGCCGCCACGAACTAACCCACCCCACCCCTCCCGCCGAATAACCCCACCCCCGCACGTCCCGCCCCCGCACCGTCGCACGGCCCCGCACCGTCGCACGGCCCCGCGCGCCGCTCGCGCGCTCTATCCGCCGATCAAGGGCGAATGCACGCGGTTGGATCTCCTTTTCACGTGCATTCGCCCTTGATCGATCGAAATCTCCTTGATCGGCGAGGCTCAGCGCCCACCGGGGATGCCCGCCCCGCCGCGATACGGCGCCCGTCGCCACGCCGCTCCCGCCGATCAAGGGCGAATGCACGTGCTTGGATCTCTTTTCCGCGTGCATTTGCCCATGATCGATGGCATCTCCCTTGATCGGCGAGGCTCAGCGCCCCACGGCGACGCCCGCCCCGCCGCGATGCGACGCCCGCGCGTGCGGGCCTCGCGCACGCGCGCGAGAGTGCGGACGTCGCGCGACGCGACGGCGGTCGCCGGCGTGTCGCCACCCCGCCCGCGCCCGTCCAGGATGGATGGACCCGGGTGGGTCTCTCATCCGC
>NZ_JAIBNX010000241.1:9736-12425 GCF_026130045.1 Micromonospora sp. CPCC 205371 | reverse complement strand
GGGGGGGGGGGGGGGGGGGGGGGGGGGGGGGGGGGGGGGGGGGGGGGGGGGGGGGGGGGGGCGGGGGGGGGGGGGGGGGGGGCCCCACTTTGCTCCAGGAGGGGGGGGAGAGGGGTCTGATCGCTGGGGGTATGCCCGGGTTGCGGTACCGGGTTCGTGCCATGTCCGATAGCAGACGCTCGACGCCCTGCATAGCCCTCCACTTCGCCCCACCCCCTCTGACGTGCGGTTTTGCGATTTGAGCTGGCGGTGTTTGTCCCCCATTCCGGTTGCGGGTGGAGGGAAGTGGAGTACAGTGGGGCGCAATGGCGAGGCCGGGAGGCTACGCCGGCCCCGGGGGATGAGCGGCTCCGCGAAAGCCGCGCAGAGGCAAGGGGGTGGGCCGAATGTTTCTCGGCACACACACCCCGCGCCTGGACGACAAGGGCCGGTTGATCCTTCCGGCGAAGTTCCGAGACGAGCTGGCGGGAGGTGTCGTGATCACTAAAGGGCAGGAGCGCTGCCTCTATGTCTTTCCGACGCCTGAGTTCCAGCGCATCGCGGACCAGTTGCGCGAGCAGCCGATGACGCACAAGGCGGCTCGGGCATACAGCCGGGTGTTCTTCGCGAGCGCCCATGACGAGGTGCCCGACAAGCAGGGCCGGGTGACGATCCCGGGCCACCTGCGGGAGTATGCCGGGCTCAGCCGTGAACTCGTCGTGATCGGGGCGAGCAGCCGGGTGGAGATCTGGGACAAGCAAGCGTGGGAAACCTACCTCGCGGAGAGCGAAGACGACTTCGCTGATATCGAGGAGGGGGTGCTGCCCGGGGGACTGTAGCGGTGGTCGCCGTACTGCGAGATCTCCAGCCGCTCGCGCACCTGGCATCTCTTCCCCGATGCCAGGCGCACCCATCCCGCGGGGGCGGGAAAGAGCGGATGGGGATCTGGCAGTACGGCGTACGGCGCTTCAGGCACCGGGCGCATGTGGGACGACGCTGGTCTGGGGGTCGACATGGGGGAGCTTCGCGGTACGCACGTACCCGTATTGCTCGACCGGTGCCTCAGCCTGCTCGGTCCCGCGCTGGAGCGCGCCGATAAAGAGCACACCGTCCACGTCGACGCGACGCTCGGTCTCGGCGGGCATGCGGAGGCTGTTCTTGCCGCACACCCGCGGACCGTCCTCATCGGACTGGACCGGGACCAGGAGGCCCTGGCGCACGCCCGGGCGCGGCTGGAACCGTACGCGAGCCGCACGCACCTTGTCCACGCGGTCTACGACGAGCTGCCGGACGTGCTGGAGCGCCTCGGTTACGAGCGGATCGACAGCGCTCTGTTCGACCTCGGTGTCTCGTCACTGCAACTCGACGCGCCCGACCGCGGGTTCGCCTACGCGCAGGACGCGCCGCTGGATATGCGGATGGACCAGAGCCGGGGGATCACCGCCGAGGAGGTCGTCAACACGTACGGCGTCCCGGAGTTGACCCGCGTGCTGCGGGTGTACGGCGAGGAGAAGTTCGCCGCGCGGATCGCTAGCGCGATCGCGCGGGAGCGGGCAAAGGCGCCCATCACCTCGTCGGCGCTGCTGGCCTCGCTCGTGCGGGACGCCATTCCGGCGGCCGCCCGGCGCACCGGCGGCCACCCGGCGAAGCGCTCGTTTCAGGCGTTGCGCATCGAGGTCAATGGGGAGCTGGCGGCGCTGGAGTCAGCGCTGCCGGCGGCCCCCGACGCGCTCGCGCCGGGCGGCCGCCTAGTGGTGATGTCCTACCACTCGTTGGAGGACCGGATCACCAAGCGGGCGCTCGCTGAGCGGGCACGCAGTACTGGCCCGGTCGACCTGCCGGTCGAACTGCCGGGCAGCGGTCCGACGCTGCGGCTCCTCACCCGCGGCGCCGAACTGCCGAGCGACGACGAGGTCGCTGCCAACCCGCGCGCCGCTTCGGTGCGGCTGCGGGCCGCCGAGCGTATCGACGAGGTGGGCGACCAAACATCTGTAGGCAGAGCCGCCCGCGAACGGCCGCGCCGCCGGATTTCGCCGCTACGCCAACCACAACAGTCCAAACGGGACGGAGGACACGCGTCGCAAGAAGGGGACAAGCAAGACAAGGGGGAGGCGACATGAGCGTCGACAAGCGCAAGGCACCGCGGTCGGGGGGCCGGACCGCGGCGCAGCACCAGACCATTGGCAACACCGCACTCCAGCCGGAGTCGACCGAGAGCCGGCCGGGCCGGACCCAGTCGTGGCTGCGCGTCGCGCCGCCGCTGCCGGTGTCCGTGCCGCGGGCGCCGTTCATCGCGCTGATCCTGGTGGTCGTGGTCGGCGGGGTGCTCGGCATCCTGCTGGTCAACACCAAGATCAACGAGAACGCGTTCCGGCTGGAGAAGCTCCAGCAGTCGCAGAACGCGCTCGACATCCAGGAGCAGCAGCTGAAGCAGGAGATCGCCACGGCGGAAGACCCGGGCACGCTGATCGCGGCGGCGAAGAAGCTCGGCCTGGTGCCGGGTACGCCGGCGCAGATCCGGCTGCCGGACGGGCGGGTCACCGGCGTGCCTCAGCCGGCGAACGGCCAGCCGGCGATCACCAGCCAGGGTGCGGGGCGGTAGTCGATGGCGCAGCGGCCAGACGAGCCGCTCCCGGGGTCCACCGAGCCCCCGCCCGGCCCCCGCCCCGGGGGGGGGGTGCGGGGCTCCCGGCCCCCCCCGGCGCGCGGG
>NZ_JAIBNX010000241.1:0-9726 GCF_026130045.1 Micromonospora sp. CPCC 205371 | reverse complement strand
GCCGCGCGGGGCCGGCGCGGGGGGGCGCCGCGGGCCCGCGGGGGGCCGCTCCGGCCATGGGGACGGTGACGGGTTCTCCGGCATCTCCGAGGCGCGGGCGTACACGCCGCGCGGGCGCACCGTGCGTGACCGTACGCCGCGCAGCAGCCGCACGTCCGACCCGTTCAGGCCGGCGCTGCAGGTCGTCGAGGGGGGCGGCCGGCAGCAGCGCCGGGGGGCGGAGCCAGAGGAGCGCGACGACGCCGTGGGCGTACCGACGCCGCGGAAGCGGACCCCGCAGGGTGCCGGCCGCGACAAGGCCGCGCCCCGCGATGGTCAGGCCGAGGTCACGCCGCGCGCTCGCGCCGCGACCGGCGGGAAGGCCGTAGCCGCGCGCACCGCGAGCGGCCGCGCCACCAAAGCCGCCAGGCCCGCCGCGGCCGCCAGGCCGGCGACGAAGGCCACAAAACCGGCCGCGAAGCCCGCCGCGAAGCCGGTCAAGAGCACCAAACCGCGCCGCCCACCGGGCCCGCCGAGGCTCGCTGACTCCAAGCGCCGGCTCCGCATCGGTACCGTGCTGGCGCTCACGCTCTTCGCCACGGTCGGCATCCGCCTGGTGGCGTTGCAGTTCACGGACTCGCCGACGTTCGCGGCGAAGGGGCTCGACGACCGGCTGGCCCGCGTCGACCTGCCCGCGCCGCGCGGCGCCATCTACGACCGCAACGGCAAGGTGCCCGCGCAGAGCGCCGGGGCGGGGTCCGTCGCGGTGGACCCCGACCTGGTAACGGCCCCGGCGAAGACGTCCGCCGCGCTGTCGCCGCTGCTCGGCATCCCGCAGTCCGATCTGATCGGGATGCTGCGCAAGCGCACCCAGCCCGGCGGTGGCGCGTCCCGGTTCGAGTACCTGGCGCGGGGCGTCAGCATCGCCACCGGCGAAGAGGTCAAGAAGCTCGAACTGCCCGAGATCATCGTGAAGCGCGACGAGCGCCGCGACGTGCCGGGTCACGACCTCGCGGCGAACATCATCGGGTTCACCGGTGACGGCCTGAACGGCCTGGAGGGCATCGAGGCGCGCTACGACGAGCTGCTGCGGGGCGTGAACGGCAAGCGCGTGTACGAGATCGGGAACGGCAACCTGGCCGCGGAGATCCCCGGCGGGTACCGCAAGGAGACCAAGGCGCAGCCGGGCGGCTCGCTGGAGCTGACGATCGACCGCGATCTCCAGTACCAGGTGCAGTACATCCTCGCCCAGAACATGGCGCGGGTGAAGGCGACCACCGGTGCGGCCGTGGTGCTCGACGTGCGCACCGGCGAGGTGCTGGCCCAGGCCAGCCACCCGGTGTACGACGCCGCGGACTGGAAGAAGAGCAAGTCCACCGACCGCGACGACGCCGCGAGCACCTTCGTCGTCGACCCGGGCTCGGTACACAAGGCGATCACGATCGGTGCGGCGCTTCAGGAGGGCGTGATCACCCCGGAGTCGACGATCGTGGTCGAGCCGAAGATCACCAAGGGCGGGAAGCCGTTCACGGACACCCACCCGCCACCCGGCTACAAGCCGACCGCGATGACGATCCCGGGCATCCTGGCCTACTCCTCCAATATCGGGACTATCCACATCGCGGACAAGCTGGGCGCCGAGAAGCTCGTCGAGTACCAGAAGAAGTTCGGGCTCGGCTCGCCGACCGGCGAAGGCGTGCCGGGCGAGGCGAGCGGGCGGGTGCTGGAGCCCAAGGACTGGAGCGGCTCGGCGTACGGCTCCGTGCCGATCGGTCACAGCGTCGACGTGACACCGCTGCAGATGGCCGCGGCGTACGCCACCATCGCCAACGACGGCGTCTGGGTGCAGCCGCACCTGGTGCGGGAGACCATCGCACCCGACGGCAAGAGCACGCTGGCCACCGCGCCGCAGACCCGGCAGGTGCTCAGCGCCGACAACGCCAAGGCGCTGCGGCAGATGATGGAGGCCGTGATCACGGTGCCGCAGGGCACCGGTCGCAAGGCGGCGGTGCCCGGGTACCGGGTGTCGGGCAAGACGGGCACCGGTTCGCGGGTGGTGAACGGGCAGTACGTGTCGGGTGCGGTGGCGTCGTTCGTCGGGATGGCGCCGGCCGAGAACCCCCGGTACGTGATCGCCGTGTTCGCGCACGTGCCGGCCGGCGAGGGCGGCGAAGTCGCTGCTCCGGCGTTCAGCCAGATGATGGCGTACACCCTGACGCACTACCGGGTGCCCGCCACCAGCACGAAGCCGCCCAAGTTCACGGTCTACCCCTGACGGGAGTGGCTGTGCGCCGGCCCGGCGGGCAACGGGTAGGGTCTAGCGCCGTGCCCGGCAATCTTCGCCCCAGCACCGCGACGCCTCGCGCGCTCGCCGAGCTAGCGGCGCTGATCTCAGCGCCGCCGGCCGGCGGCGCCCGTGGCCCGCCGGGCCGCGGCGCCACCCATGCCAGCGACGCGGTCCGGCCAGCCGGCCTGGTCGCCGCCCTGGCCGCCACCCGGCCCCCCCGTCCCTTCGTGCCGGCGCCCCCCTCCGCGGGCGCGGTGGCGGTGCTGCCCGACGCGGCGGGAGCGCCGGCGGCGGAGCTGGCGGGGCTGCCCGCGCTCGTCGTGCCAGATCCCCGCGCGGCACTCGGCACCCTCGCCGCCGCCGTCTACGGCGATCCGACCGCGCATCTCACCGTCATCGGCATCACCGGCACCGCGGGCAAGACCTCGACGGCGTACCTCGTGGAGTCCGGCCTGCGCGCCGCTGGCCACGTGACCGGGCTGATCGGCACCGTCGAGACCCGCCTCGGTGACCTCGTCCTCGACAGCGTGCGCACCACGCCCGAGGCCACCGATCTGCACGCGCTGCTCGCCGTCGCCCGCGAGCACGGCGTGACTGCCGTCGTCATGGAGGTTTCCAGCCACGCGCTGGCGATGGGCCGGGTCGGCGGGGTGCGGTTCGCGGTCGGCGGATACACCAACTTCGGCCTCGACCACCTGGACTTCCACACCAGCATCGACGACTACTTCGCGGCCAAGGCCAAGCTCTTCGACGGGCGGTGCCGGGTGGAGGTACTCAACCTGGACGTCCCCGCTCTCGAACCGCTGATGAAGCCCACCACGGTGACGTACTCGGCCGTCGGAAACCCCCGCGCGACCTGGCGCGCCGCCGACGTGGAGAGCTCCGCCTTCAGCCAGGTTTTCACCGCGGTCGGGCCGGATGTGCGCGTCGAGGCCGGGGTGGCCCTGCCCGGCCTCCACAACGTCGCCAACGCGCTCCTCGCGATCGCGATGCTCACCGCGGTGGGCGTCGACCCGGGCACCGCCGCGCAGGGCGTGGCCGCTTGCCCCGGCGTACCAGGCCGGCTGGAACGGGTCGACGCGCCCGGACCGGTCCTCGGCGTGGTCGACTACGCGCACAAGCCCGACGCGATCGTGGCGGCGCTGGTCGCGCTGCGCGACCTGGCCACCTCGCGCGGCGGCCACCTGATCTGCGTGATCGGCGCGGGCGGCGACCGCGACCGCGGCAAGCGGCCCCTCATGGGCGCCGCCGCCGGCCGGGGCGCCGACCTGGTGGTGGTCACCGACGACAACCCACGCACCGAAGACCCGGCTGCCATCCGCCGCGAGGTGCTGGCCGGCGCCGCCCGCACAGCGGCGAAGGTCATCGAGGTGGCCGGCCGCCGGGCCGCCATCGACGAGGCAGTGCGGCTGGCGTCACCCGGCGACGTGGTCGCGGTGCTGGGCAAGGGACACGAGAGAGGCCAGGAGGTGGGCGGCGAGGTGCTGCCGTTCGACGACCGTGTGGAGTTGGCCGCGGCGCTGGCGGGGGTCGGCGCATGATCCCCATGACGCTCGCGGAGGTCGCCGCCGCCGTCGGCGGCCAGCTCGTCGGTGCCGATCCGGGGGTACGCGTCACCGGCGGCGTCGAGTTCGACTCGCGCAAGGTGGCGGCGGGCGGGCTCTTCGTGGCCTTCCCGGGCGAGAAGGTCGACGGGCACGACTACGCGGCCGCCGCCATAGAGTCCGGCGCCGTCGCGGTCCTGGCCAGTCGTCCTGTACCGGTGCCGCACGTGCTCGTCGAGGACCAGCTCGACGCGATGGCGGCCCTGGCGCGGGCCGCGGTCCAGCGCCTGCCCGAGCTGACCATCGTGGGGTTGACCGGCTCCTCCGGCAAGACCACGACGAAAGACCTGATCGCTCAGCTGCTCTCTCGGCTGGGCCCGACGGTGGCTCCGCCCGGCTCGTTCAACAACGAGCTCGGCCACCCGTACACGGTGCTCCAGGCCGACGAGAAGACCCGCTTCCTGGTACTGGAGATGGGTACCCGCGGTCACGGCGAAATCCGGTACCTGTGCGAGATCGCCCGCCCGCACGCCGGCGTGGTGATCAACGTGGGTACGGCGCACATCGGCGGGTTCGGATCGGCCGACGCGATCGCGCAGGCCAAGGGCGAGCTCGTCGAGGCGCTGCCGTCCGACGGTCTCGCGGTGCTCAACGCCGACGACCCGCGGGTACGGGCGATGGCGTCGCGGACCTCCGCTCGCGTGGTCCTGGCCGGCGAGTCCGACGACGCCTCCGTGCGCGCCGTCGACGTGGTCATGGAGGCCGGTCGCGCGGCGTACACGCTGGTCACGCCCGCAGGCAGCGCTCCGGTGCGGCTCGCGATCGCCGGGCGGCACCAGGTGGGCAACTCGCTGCTCGCCGCCTCGGTGGCTCTCTCGTTCGGCTTCGACCTGCAAGACCTGGCGGTCGCGCTGTCCGAGCTGCGGCTCGTGTCAGTGCGGCGCATGGACGTCTTCGACCGTGCCGACGGTGTCACGGTCATCGACGACTCGTACAACGCCAACCCGTCCTCCACCTCGGCCGCCCTGCGCGCGCTGGTCTCGCTCGCCGCCGGGCGGCGCACCATCGCGGTGCTCGGATACATGGCCGAGCTGGGGGAGTTCGAGCGGGAGGGCCACGAGACGGTCGGCCGGCTGGCCGCGGAGCTGGGCGTCGACCGCCTGATCGTGGTCGGCGAGAACGCCGCGTCCATTTTGGACGGCGCGGCGGCGGTCGGTACGTGGGGAGGAGAATCGGTGCTCGCAACCGATCAGAGCGAGGCCGTCGCAGTGTTGCGGCAGGACCTGCGCTCCGGCGACGTGGTACTGGTGAAGGGCTCGCGGTACCGCACGTGGGACGTGGTCGACGCGCTGCGCTCTCCGTCAGCTGGGGATTCCGCGTGAGGGCGGTCATCGTCGCGGCGGCGGTCGCGTTCCTGGTGTCGCTGTTTGGGACGCCCATCGGCATCAAGGTCTTCACGGCTCTCAAGGCCGGCCAGCCCATCCGTTCCGTCGGCCCGGCCACCCACCAGGGCAAGAAGGGCACGCCCACGATGGGCGGTGTCGTGTTCATCCTGGCGACCGTCATCGCGTACGTCGCCGGCCACGTCGCCCTCACCACGCTCCCCGAAAGGCAGATCGCCCAGGTCGGCCCGACGATCACCGCGCTGGTGCTGTTGGGACTATTCGTCTTCTGCGGTGCGGTGGGCTTCCTCGACGACTACCTCAAGGTGCGGCGGCGCAACAGCGGTGGCCTCAGCGGGCGGTACAAACTCGTCGGTCAGGGGCTCGTCGGCGTCGTGTTCGGGGTGGTGGCGCTCTACTTCCCGAGCACCAACGGTGAGACGGTCGGCAGTACCACGATCTCGTTCATCCGCGACATATCGTGGCTCAACGTCGGCAAGGTCGTCTCCGTCATGATCTTCATCTTCGTGGTGATGGCGGCCAGCAACGGCGTCAACCTCACCGACGGCCTCGACGGCCTCGCCACCGGGGCATCCGTGATGGTGCTCGCCGCGTACGGGCTAATCGCCTTCTGGCAGTACCGCCACTGGTGCGGCGACCTGGACTACAGCCGAGGCGGCGCATACTGCTACGCGGTGCGAGACCCGCTGGAGATCGCGCTGATAGCGGGGGCGGCCGCCGGTGCGTGCGTGGGCTTCCTGTGGTGGAACACCTCACCCGCTCGAATATTCATGGGCGACACGGGAGCTTTGGGGCTGGGCGGGCTGATCGGCGGGCTGGCGATGGCGTCCCGCACGATGCTGCTCCTGCTGATCATCGGCGGCCTCTTCGTCATCATCACGATGTCGGTCGTCATCCAGATCATCTCGTTCAAGACCACGGGCAAACGGGTGTTCCGGATGTCGCCGCTTCAGCACCATTTCGAGTTAGCGGGCTGGAGCGAAGTCAACATCGTGGTCCGGTTCTGGATCATCGCCGGCATCGGCGTGGCGATCGGCCTAGGCCTCTTCTACAGCGAATTCCTAACCGCGGTCGGCTAGCCCCGCCCATCCCGCCGTTAACCACCGCCAGGCAGGCTGCCCGCGCCGCGCGCGCTGCCCGCGCTGCCCGCGCCGCTTTGCGGCGCTCGTCCGGCGTGCGGCGGCGTTCCTGTCCGCCGATCAAGGGCGAATGCACGCGGTTGGATCTCTTTTCCGCGTGCATTCGCCCTTGATCGATGGACTTGCCCTTGATCGACGAGCGCTGCGACGGGCACGCGGTGGGTTGTGGCGCGTCCGCGGCGCTCGCGGTCATCGCGGGCAAGATCTCGGGATCGGCCACCGCGCGGCGCTGACGCCCGCAGATCATGGAGCGCCGGCGTCGTGCTGGCGGCGCTGGGCGACTCTGGGCGGCGCTGCGATCCAAGATCCGGCGGCAGACGCCCGCCGGACACCGGCCAAGAACCGGCCGCGAACGGTGCGGCATGGCCGCGGTCCGGCATGGCTGCGGTCGGATATGGCCGCGGTCGAGCGTGGCTGCGGTCGGATATGGCCGTGGCTGCGCTCTGACAGGGCCGCGGTCGGGACGCGGCCTGTGCCCGGCGCGGCCTTGATCGGCAAGGCCGCGTCGGCCCGCGTCGGCCCTTGCCGGACCGTCCGCCGATCAAGGCCATTCGCATCGATCAAGGGCAAACGCACGCGGAAAAGAGATCCAACCGCGTGCATTCGTCCTTGATCGGCGGACGGGGGCGTCGGCGGGAGGGGCCGTCGGCGGACGGGGGCGTCGGCGGACGGGGCGTCGGGATCGCGGGGCGAGTGGGGAGAGGGAGAGGGGAGAGGGGCGACACGCCCGGGGACGTGCGTGGGTCTGGGCGTGTCAGCGCCCATGATGGGGCCGTGGGGGAGGACGAGAAGATCGGCGGGCCGCTGGCCGCCCTGCGAGGGCTGCTGCAGCGGCCCCTGGCCTCCTATTACCTGCTGATCTCCAGTTCAGCGTTGCTGCTGGTGATCGGGCTCACGATGGTCTTCTCCGCCACCAGTGTCAAGGCGTACGTCAGCAACGGCAACGCCTTCACGATGATCACCAAGCAGGTGCTCTTCGCCATGATCGGGCTGGTCGCTTTCTGGGTGTGCCAGCGCCTCCCGGCCCGTACCTTCCGGGCGCTCGGCAAGCCCGCGCTGGGCGCCGCGCTGCTGCTGCTCGTGATCCTCGACCTGCTCATGGTGTACGCCCGGCTGGCGGACCTCAAAGGGAACCCGCAGCTCGGCCCTCTCAAGGCGGACCTGCTCTGGCTGTACCTCGGGCCGATCCAGGTGCAGCCGTCCGAGCTTGCCAAGTTTGGACTCGTACTGTGGGGCGCCGACCTGCTGGTCCGCAAGGGTGAGGCGCTGGGCTGGTGGCGTGAGCTGGCCACTCCGCTCTTCCCGGTGGTGGCGCTGCTGTTCGTGCTTGTCGGGTACAACGACCTCGGCACCATGCTCTGCCTGCTCGCCCTGGTGGTGGGCATGCTGTGGGCGGCCGGCGTGCGGCTGCGGGTCTTCGGCACGCTGTCGGCGTTGGGCTTGGCGGGCATCGGCCTGCTGGTGGCCGCTGCCTCGGTCGGTGGCGGTTCGGGTGAAGAAGGCCAGGAGAACTACCGGCTGGCCCGGCTCACATCGTTCTTCAACCCGCCCGACGACTGCGAGCAGTTCACCTGCTACCAGGCGCTCCAGGCGCGGTACGCGATCGACCATGGCGGCTGGTTCGGCGTGGGCCTCGGCAAGAGCACCCTCAAGTGGGGGTACCTGCCGGCCGAGCACAACGACTTCATCTTCGCCGTGGTGGCGGAGGAGTTGGGCGTGGTGGGCTGCGTCGTGGTGCTCGCGCTGTTCGCCGTGCTCGCGTACACGGGTCTGCGGATCGCGCGGCGCGTGGACGACCCGTTCCGCCGGCTGGCCGCGGCCGCCGTCACGACGTGGCTGATCAGTCAGGCGGTCATCAACGTCGGCGGGGTGGTGGGGCTGCTGCCCATCACCGGCTTGCCGTTGCCGTTCATCTCGGACGGCGGGAGCGCGCTCGTCGTGACGCTCGCCGCCGTCGGCATGCTCGCCTCGTTCGCCCGTGCGGAGCCCGACGCGGCCCGCGCCCTGAACGCCCGACCGCCCGCCCGATGGGTGCGGCTACTCTGGGCCCCGTTGCCGCCGCTGCCGCCGAGCCCCGCGCCTCGGAAGGCCGCGAAGTCCGCAAAAGCCACGAAAGCGGCGACGGCCCCGGATCAGGGTGTGGCGAGCGAGAGGAGACGGTGATGAGTGTGCTGCGTTCGGTCCTGCTGGCGGGAGGAGGGACCGGAGGGCACATCTACCCCTTGCTCGCCTTCGCGGACTGCCTTCGCCGCCACGACCCGGACGTCCGCATCACCACCGTCGGCACGCCGAAAGGGCTGGAAAACGAGCTGATCCCGCCAGCGGGGTACGACTTGCGGCAGATCCCGGCCTACCAGCTGCCCCGTACCGTCAACATGAACCTGCTCCGCACCCCCGACCGCATGTGGCGGTCGGCGCGCGCGGCGGGCAAGGTCATCGACGAGGTCAAGGCCGACGTCGTGGTCGGCTTCGGCGGGTACGTCTCGGTGCCCGCATACCTGGCCGCGTGGCGTCGCGAGCTGCCGATCGTCATCCACGAGGTCAACGTGCCCCCGGGTGTCGCCAACCGGATGGGCATGAAGTTCACGAAGTTCGTCGCGGCGGGCTTCCCGCACCAGCCGGCCCAGGCCGAGGCGCTCCGCAACGCGCGGGTGGTCGGGGTGCCGCTGCGCACCTCGATCTCGCACCTCGACCGGGATGGGCTGCGCGACCAGGCGCGTAAGCACTTCGGGCTGCGTCCCGACCTGCCGGTGGTGTTCGTGTCGGGCGGCTCGCAGGGCGCCCGCTCGATCAACCTGGCTGTCTCCGGTGCCGCGAAGGAGCTCGCCGCCGCCGGGGTACAGGTGCTGCACGTGATCGGCGCCCGCAACGAGCCGGTACCGGTGCCCGCCGACCTGCCGGTCCCGTACGTGACGCTGCCGTACCTGTCGCAGATGGAGCTGGGTTACGCGGCGGCGGACCTGATGCTGTGCCGCGGCGGCGCGATGACTTGCGCGGAGGTGGCCGCCATCGGCCTCCCCGCGGTGTACGTCCCGTACCCCCACAGCAACCAGGAACAGAAGCGCAACGCGCTCCCGGTCGTTGAAGCTGGCGGTGGCCTGCTCGTCGACGACTCGGAACTGAGTCCGGACTGGATCGAGAGGATGGTGATCCCGCTGGCACGCGACCCGCAGCGGCTGGCGGCGATGGGCGCCGCCGCGGCAGCTTACGGCCGCCGCGACGGCGACGAGGCGCTTCTGGACTACGTGTACGAGGCGGTGGCTGCACAGTGAGCGAGGGAGTTGGCGCGGCGGCGGCTTCCCGGCCGCGGCATGAACTGGCACGCCCACGGGCGCTGTCCCCGTCGGGAAGAAGGTGCCCCGTGGGGCCGCCAG
>NZ_JAIBNX010000240.1 GCF_026130045.1 Micromonospora sp. CPCC 205371 | reverse complement strand
CCGCTCCCCGCGCCCACGGCCGGGGCGGCGGCGGCGTTGCCGCGGCCAACCTCGGCCCCCGCGGGCCGGTGGTAGTTGACCGCGACACCGGCGCCGCCCGCCGCGAGCCCGAGCGCGACGCCGCGCCCGATGCCCCGCGACGCACCGGTCACCAGGGCGATCCGTCCACTGAGCTGTCCAGCGGGCACCGTGCTCCTCCTAGTGGCTGTACGGGCGGGACAGGTCCAAGTCACGATTGAGTCGTACGCCGAAGCCGGGGCGGTCGGGCACGCGAAGGCGGCCGGCGTCGGGCACCGGCTCGTCGAGCAGCAGCGGATGCAGCATCGGCACCACCTCGGTGGCCTCCGGGTGCATCATCAAGAACTCCGCGAACGGGCTGTTCGGGCGGCTGACCACGAAGTGGTACGAGTACACGCTGGAGCCGTGCGGCACGACCGCCTTGCCGTGGCTGTCGGCGAGCGCGGCGATCCGCCGCAGCTCGGTGATGCCACCGCACCAGCCCACGTCGGGCTGGATGATGTCGACCTGGCCGGTCTCCAGCAGCAGCCGGAAGCCCCACCGGGTGGCCTCGTGCTCGCCAGCGGTCAGCAGCATCCGGGCCGGCATTCGGCGGCGCAGGTCGGCGTGGCCCCAATAGTCGTCGGGCAGCAGCGGCTCCTCGATCCAGCGCAGCCCGTACTCGTCGGCGGCGTGCGCCAGCCGGGTCGCGTAGTCGAGGTCGAGCGACATCCAGCAGTCCCACATGAGCCAGAAGTCGTCGCCGACCCGCTGGCGCATCGCGGCGAGCGCGTCGAGGTTGGCGCGCAGGCCCTCCTCGCCTTCCGCGGGGCCGTGCCGCAGCGGCAGCTTGCCGCCGATGAAGCCCATCTTCTGGGCCAGGTCGGGGCGTGGGCCGGTGGCGTAGAAGACCAGCTCGTCGCGGACCGCGCCGCCCAGCAGGTGGTACACCGGCTCCTGCCGCACCTGGCCGAGCAGGTCCCACAGTGCGAGGTCGATCCCGCTGATCGCGTTCAGCACCAGACCCTTGCGTCCATAGTGGAGCGTGGACAGGTACATCTGGTCCCAGATCTTCTCCAGGTCGGTGATCCGCTGGCCCTCGACGAGGCGAGCCAGATGCTGCTCGACGATCCAGGCACCGGGCTCGCCGCCCACCGTCACGCCCAGCCCGACGCTCCCGTCATCCGCCTCGGCCTCGACGACCAGCGTCCCCAACGCGTTCAGCCCAAACGACTGTCTACTGTGGCGGTACTCGGGATAGCGGGCCATCGGCGTGGCGATGTGGTCGTCGATCCAGTGCCCGGCCGCCTGGTCGTGATAGTCGGCGCCCCCGCCCCGCACCGTGTACGCCCGCAACTGCCGGATTCTCGGCACAGCCATCGTCAGCCCTCCAGACTCACCAGTACCTTGCTGGCGTCGAGCGTGCCGGCGGCCAGCCCGGCGAACGCGGCCGGCGCCTCGTCGAGCGGCACCCGCCCATCGACCAAGTGCGCCAGCTCCAGCGGCCCGCTCGCCACCCACTCGGCGGTCGCCTCGAACTCGCGCGCCGGATAGCAGAAGCTGCCGATGACGCTGCGCTCGAACGTGCTGATCGCGTAGGCGCCGAGGGTGACGTCGGGCGCGTTCATGCCGACCAGCACCACCCGTGCGCCGGGCGCGGACGCCTCGAAGGCGTCGCGCAGGCTGGCGCTGGAGCCGACGGCGTCCAGCACGACGGTGTGCTTTGTCGTGGTCGCGCCCACCTCGCTGGGCGCCAGCGCGGTGAAGCCCAGCCGCTCCACCAGCGCCCGGCGGCCGGCGTGCGGCTCGCTGACCAGTACCGGCGAGGCGCCAGGGGGGGGGGCGCGGAGCCCCCCCGCCGGGCCGCCCGGCCCCCCGCGGCCCGCCAGGCCCGGGCCGGGGGGGCCCCCGCCGCCGCGCACGGAGGCGTGGTAGCCGACGGCGCGCGGCTCGACCAGGGCGCCGTGCTCTTCCGGAACCCCGTCGGGCAGCACAACGGCGTTCGGCGCCGGCACGGTCATCAGCTCCGCGAACGCCGACGAGATCGTCGGGTCCACGCCGATGACGCGGCGCGTCGGGCAGAGCTGCGCGGTGCCAGCGGCGCAGGCGGGACAATGGCCGCACCCGAGCACCGGATTGACGGTCACCAGCGTGCCTTCCGGGAGGCCGCCCTCGACGACCCGGCCAACGGTCTCGTGCCCCATCACCTGCCCGGGATGCCGTCGACCGTTCTCGCCGGTGTATCCGTGCAGGTCGGAGCCGCAAATCCCGGTCGAAAGCACCCGGATCAGCAGCTCGCCCGGCGCAGGCACCGGATCGGGGCGCCGCTCGACCCGGATGTCACCGGGACCGCGAAAGACGAGGGCTCGCACGCCCGGACTCTAATGCCCATCGCGGCACCACTTCAAGTACCAGGACACGAGTTCACATACCCGAACCCGACGCCCACTCGCCCACGTCCTCCTCGCGCCCGCTCGCCGCCTTGGCCCGCCGCGCCGCTCCCTCGCCGCGCCGCTCCCTCGCCGCGGTGGGCGCCGCCGCCCTGCCCTGCTCCCGTCGATCAGTCGTAAACGCGCTCCGCGCGTTTACGCGGCCCGTGGGCGGCCGCGCCGCGCGGCCCGCGTCGATCAAGGACAAATGCACGCGCTTTGATCTCTTTTCCGCGTGCGTTTGCCCTTGATCCATGCAGATCTCCTTGATCGACGCCGTCGAGTGGGGCGATCCGACCGCGCCCGGCGGGCGCCCTGGTTACGCACCGCGAGTCACTCGGGCTGTGAACGCCACGGAACGACGACCTTGACCGCGCCTCCCGTTCTTGACCCGACGGCGTTGCTCCCTTGCTCGGCGTCCGCCGGCGGAAGCGCGACCGCGCGGATCGGTGATCTTCCAGAGGCGCGGCGACCACGGCGCGACTCGCGCCGGCCTCGCTGCCGATGGCGTCCGCCCTCGGCGCTGCCGACGCTTGGGCTGCGTCGGGCTCGGGCCGCGTCGTGCTCGGCTGTGTCGTGTTTGGGCCGCGTCGGGCTCGGGCTGCGTCGTGGTTGGGCTGCGTCGCGCGTGGGTGGCGTCCGTGATCCGGTGGCGACGGCGGACCTTGGGCGGCGTCCGCGTTTGGGTGGCGACGGCCGTCCTGGCCGCGGCGCCGAGCCGCGCCGGGCTCCTTACCGCGCCGCCCGGGCTGGCGGCGGGTCGCGCGGCGGGCGGTGATCTACGGGTACAGGCCGCGCTGGCGGGCGGCCAGCCGGGTGAGGCCGAGCAGGGCGTCGACGTTCGGTGTCGGCAGACCCACCGCGGCGCCGATCTCCCGCACGACGGTGACCATCGCGTCGAGCTCGATCGGCCGTCCCGCCTCAGCGTCCTGCAGCATCGACGTCTTGAACGCGCCCAGCTTGCGGGTCACCGCGTTGCGGTCCGCGGCGGTCTGCGCGATCGGGCACCCGATCCGCTCGCCGATCGCCGCCGCCTCGCCCATGACCGCCCGCACGAACCCGTTGACCAGCTTATCGTCGAGAATCCGATCAGCGGTCGCCCCGGTGAGCGCCGAGATCGGGTTCATGGTCATGTTGCCCCACAGCTTGTACCAGATGTCGTTCTGGACCCGCGCCGAGACCGTCACCGTGAACCCCGCCTTGCCGAACATCTCGGCCAGCGGGTCGATCCGCCCGTCCGCGCCGCCGGCCGGCGCGCCCAGGATGAGCCCGTCGCCCGCTGTGTGGCGCGTCAGGCCGGGGGCCGTGACGCTCGCGGCGAGGTGCACCACGCAGCCAATGACCTGCCTTGTGGGTACCGCCGTGGCCACCGACCCGGTCGGGTCCACCGACCGCAGTCGCAATCCGTCGTACTGGCCGCCGAGCCCGTCGAAGAACCACCACGGCACGCCGTTGATCGCCGGCACCACCACCGTGTCGGGCCCGAGCAGCGGCGCGATCGTGGGCGCGAGCCCAGGCAGCGCGTGCGCCTTGACGGTCAGCAGCACGACGTCGTGCCGCCCGAGTTCGGCGGGGTCGTCGCTCGCTGTGACGGGTCCACCGATCAGCCCATCCGCCGTCTCCACCCGCCACCCATGCGACCGCAACGCCTCCAGCGTCGCACCCCGCGCGAGCGCGGACGTGGCGGTGCCACCGGCGCTGAGCCGGCCACCGATGAGCCCGCCGACCGCTCCCGCTCCCACGACACACACTCGCACCCAGCCATTCAACCAGCCCTCACCCTCTTGGCCCGCTCGCCCGTCACGATGGCGCGCCGACGTCGACCACCTGCGGGTCCTCTGAGCGGCGGCGGTCGGACTTCGGCGCACCGCAGCCCGTCCTTCCGCGCTGCGGCCGTCCTTCCGCGCTGCGGGCCGCATCGCGGACGACGTGTGGCCGGCCGCAGCGATCGAGCGGATAAAGTACGAAAGTCGAGGAGATCGAACCGCGTGCATTTGCCCTTGACCGGCGCGGGCCGTGTGGCGCGGCCGGCTACGGGTCACGGAACGCGCGGAGCGCGTTTGCGACTGATCCACGCACGCCGCGTGGCCAGGCCTGCCCTGGGCTCGTCGCGAACGCGCGGAGCGCATCTACGACTGACCGGCTGATGGAGGGCGCCGACGGCGCAGTGCGGGGGGACGGCCGCAGCGCGCACAGCGGGGAGTGCGTCCGTCGCGGCGGGCCTGTCGCGCCGGCGGTGGGGCCCTGGGCGGGCGCCGATCAAGGGAGATCGCATGGATCATGGGCGAATGCACGCGGAAATGAGATCGAACCACGTGCATTTGCCCTTGATCGACGGACAAGGGCGGGGCGCGCGGGCGGGGCGCGCGGGCGGTGGGGCTGCTAGGAGAGGAGGACTACCGCGCGGGATTTCAGGGTGCCGGCGGCCACCGCGGCGTAGGCGTCGGCGACGTCTTCGAATGGGTACTGCTCGACTTCGACGCGGACCTGGCCCGCCGCGGCCAACGAGACGACGTCTCGCGCGTCGCTGATCGTGGAGCCTTGGAACGTGTATACCTCGCCGTCGCGGGGCAGGGCACCGAACCAGCCCTTCTCCAGGCGACCGCCCGCCGACCCCACGAGCCCGAACGCCCCACCCGCCCGTACCGCTGCCACGCCGGCCGCGATCGTCGCGTCGGTGCCGACGAAGTCGAGTACGGCGTCGAGTGAGCGTAAACCGTCCACAGCGGACTGTGTTTCGTGGGCGCCGATGTCGGTGGCGTACGCCAGGCGGTCGGGGTTGGTGTCGACGGCCACCACGCGGGCGGCGGTGAGGGCGCGCAGGAACTGCACCGCGAACGCGCCGAGCCCGCCAGCACCTACTACCGCGACGGTGCCGCCGGGCACGATGCGGGGCAGTGCGCGGCGCACCGCGTGGTACGCCGTCGCTCCCGCGTCGGTCAGTGGGCCGGCGGTGCGCGGGTCGAGGGCGCCGAGGGGCAGCAGGGCGCGGGTGCTGTCGACGAGCACATAGTCGGCGAGCCCGCCGTCGCGCCCGTACCCGCGACCGGTCGCGCCCGCGGGGCAGCAGTTGTCCTGGCCGCGCAGGCAGTAGGCGCAGGTGCCGCACGACGTGGGTGACACGAGCGCGACGGCGTCGCCCTCAGCGAAACTGGTCACCCCCGCGCCGAGCCCCGCCACCCAGCCGGCCGTCTCGTGGCCGAGCGTGAAGGGCATCCGCCAGCCTAGCCGCGCGCCGATAGCCTGCGGCAGGTGCCGCATCGACAGGTCGGACCGGCATAGGCCGCAGCCGGCGACCCGTACCAGGATCTCGCCTGGACCGGGCGACGGAGCCGGGACGTCCACTGACCGCGGCTCCGCCGCCCAATCCACCATCCGGTATGCCCGCACGGACCGAGGCTACCGGAAATGTAGAACACGTTCTAGCATGGATGCGTGCTGACCCAGCCCTTCGCCGGCGCGCTCGCCGAGGCCGAGCGGATCATCAGCGGCGCGCCACACGTGCGGACACATCAAGACCTCGCCGAGGGCTACGACTACCTCGCCGGCAGCATCCGGGCCGCCATCCAGATGGCCTGGGCGTACGAGCGGGACTTCCCGTACTTCGTGCAGTCCACCGGCCCGTACACGAAGATGGGCCTGGACAACCCCGACACGCTGTACTTTCACGCGTGGCTGCGCGACGACGCGGAGTACATCGTGACCGGTCGGCGCGGCACCACGACGGACCTCAGCTTCCAGGTTCTCAATGGCGACTACTCGCCGGTCGACGTGCCCGACAGCCTGGCAGCGTTCGACGACCGTGCCATCGAGATCGAGCCCGACGGCCGCTTCACGCTGCGCTTCGGCCCGGGCCTGCGCGGGCCGAACGCGTTTCCGCTCGCACCGGGGTCGGCGATGCTCGTGGTGCGCGAGGTCTACAGTGACTGGTACACAGAGGAGCGCGGGATGCTGCGCATCCAGCGCGCCGATCGGATCGGCGAGGCGCCGAAACCGCTGACCCAGGACGCGCTCGCCAAGCGGTACGGCGTCGCTGGCAAGATCCTCATCAGCCGGCTCAAGACGTTTCTCGCGTTTCCCGAGCGGTTCTACCTTGGACTCCCGGTCAACACGCTCACCGCGCCACGGCTCACCCCCGGCGGCCTCACGACGCAGTACTCGTCGGTGGGGCACTACGACCTCGACGACGACCAGGCGATGGTGGTCACCGTGCCGGCCTCCGACGCGCCATACCAGGGCATCCAGCTCGGCAGCCTCTGGTACCTGTCGCTGGACTACATCAACCACCAGACCAGCCTCACCGCGCACCAGGCGGTCACCGACCCCGATGGGCTGATCCGGTACGTCATCAGCGAGCGCGACCCTGGCGTGGCCAACTGGCTGGAGCGCACCGGGCACCGGCGCGGATACGTGCAGATCCGGTGGCAGCGCCTATCTCGTGACATGACACCGGAGGACGGCCCGCGCGTCGACATCGTGCCGGTCGACGACCTGGCCAAGGAACTGCCGTACTACCAACGGATCGAACCGGCCGACTGGAAGGCGCGGATCGCCGCGCGGCAGGCGGCCGTGGCGACGCGGATGCTGGGGTGAGACGGATGCCGCAAGACGGCAGGTTACTCGATGACAACGTCGTGCTCGTGTCCGGCGTCGGGGCGGGGCTGGGACGGTCGATCGCGTTACGGGCCGCCGCTGCCGGTGCCGACGTCGTGCTGGCCGCCCGCACGGCCTCCTATCTGGACGATGTGGCCAAGGAGGTGACGGCCGCCGGCCGGCGCGCCTTGGCCGTACCGGTCGACGTCACCGACGAGGCGGCGACGGAGCGGCTGGTGAGCACGGCGGTCGACGCGTTCGGTCGGGTGGACGCCGTGGTGCACAACGCGTTCGCGATGCCGCCCATGCGCGACCTGACCAAAGTGGACCTCGACGCGTTGCGGCTGAGCTTCGAGACCAACGTGTTCGCCGCGCTGCGCCTGACCCGCATGCTCAAGCCCGTGCTGACCGAGGCGCGCGGCTCGGTCGTCATGGTGAACTCGGCGGTGCTGCGGCACTCCCGTCGCACCTTCGGGCCGTACAAGATGGCCAAGGCCAGCCTGCTCGCCGTCGCGCAGAGCCTCGCGACCGAGCTCGGTCCGGCCGGCGTGCGGGTCAACTCGGTCGCCCCCAGCTACATCTGGGCCGACACGCTCAAGGGCTACTTCGCGTACCTGGCGAGCAAGCGGGGCGTCGAAGCCCAGCAGGTGTACGACGAGACCGCCGCGACCACCGACCTGCGCCGGCTCCCGGAGCCCGACGAGATCGCCGATGTCGTGGTGTTTCTGGCATCCGACCTCGCCCGTGCGGTGACAGGACAGTGCCTAGACGTGAACTGCGGCGAGTTCCACCACTGACATCACTGAGGACGGTGCGCATTGGACCGTACTGACGTCGGCACGGTCGCCGACCTGCACGCGTCGGCGACGAGCCGCACGGGGCTGGACGACTTCGGCGACGGCGACTACATCGAGGGCCTCGCCGCGCTGCTGGACTCGTACGCCACCGAGAGCGCGCTCACCCCGGCGGGCAGCAAGGCGATGCGCGGGTTCCTGCGGGGTGCGCTTATCGCGCGCCTGCTCAGCGAGGCCGCCTGGCGGCAGCATCCCCGGTATGCCGATGTGGCGGTCACCCGTCCGGTGTTCGTGACGGGGCTGCCGCGCACCGGCACCACCGCGCTGCACCGGCTGCTGACCGCCGATCCGGCGCACCAGGGGCTGGAGCTGTGGCTGACCGAGGTGCCACAGCCGCGCCCGCCCCGCGAGACCTGGGACAGCAACCCCATCTTCGTGGCCATACAGGAGGGGGTGCGGCAGCACAACGTCGAGCACCCGGAGTTCATGGGCATCCACCAGATCTCCGCCGAGCAGGTCGAGGAGTGCTGGCAACTGCTGCGCCAGTCGATGATGTCGGTGTCGTTCGAGTGCCTGGCGCACATCCCCTCGTACTCCGAGTGGCTGACCGGTCAGGACTGGACGCCCGCGTACCAGCGGCACAGGCGCAACCTGCAGCTCATCGGGCTGCCGGACGCGGGCCGCCGATGGGTGCTCAAGAACCCCAGTCACCTGTTCGCGCTCGACGCGCTGCTGTCCGTGTACCCGGACGCGCTCGTCGTGCAGACGCAAAGGGCGCCGCAGACGGCGATCGCGTCGGTGTGCAGCCTGGCGGCTAGCGCCTCGGAGGGCTGGTCGACGGCGTTCACGCCGGAGGTCATCGGGCGCTCGCAGCTCGAACTGTGGGCGCGCGGGCTGGCACGGTTCGCCGCGGAGCGGGCCCGGCACGCGCCGGACCAGTTCGTCGACGTGTACTACGAGGACTTCGTGGCCGATCCACTGGGGACGGTCGATGTCGTCTACGATCGGCTGGGCGCGTCGGTGAGCCCGGAAGCGCGCGCCGCCATGGCCGCGTTGCTCGCCGAGAGCGAGAAGCGGCCTGCCCACCGCTACAGCCTGGCTGACTTCGGGCTAAGCGGCGAGCAGGTGGACGAGCGGTTCGGAGCCTATGCCAGCTGAGCGATGACGTCGTCGGCGAAGCGCCGCATGCCGTCCTTTTTGGACTGGACGTCGGCGTCGAAGCCGGCGCCGTAGAGCAGCCACGGCACGACGATCGCGTCGGTGACACCCGCTTCCGCCTGCTGGCGGTATCCGTCGAGGCCGAACCGGTCGATGCAGACCGCCTGGATCTCGAAGTCGCCGGTCCGCCCGTACTCCTCACGAAGCTCGCGCAGGCGCTGGATCGTCGCACGAAGCTCGCCGAAGCGCATCATCGCGGAGGTCCAGCCGTCGCCGACGCGGGCGGCGCGGCGCAGCGCCGCCTCGGTGTGACCGCCGACGTATATCGGCACGGGCGCGGTCGGCGCGGGGCTCATCCGCAGCTTGCCGAACGCGAAGTGGTGGCCGTTGTAGTCGACCATCCCACCGCCGAGGATGAGCCGCAGCACCTCGATGGCCTCGTCGGCGCGGGCGCCCCGGTGCGCGAATGGCGCGCCGCACCACTCGAACTCCTCCGGAGTCCAGCCGAGCCCGACGCCCAGCCCGAACCGGTTTCCCGTCAGGGTGGCGACCGACCCGACCTGCCGAGCCAGCAGCACCGGGTTGCGCGGACCCAGCTTGAGCACCTGCGTGTAGAAGCGGATGCGGCTGGTGGCGGCGCCCATCGCGGCGGCGGCCACGAGCGGGTCGACCCACGGTGTGTCCTGGTCCCAGAAGCGGCGCCCGTCCGGCGTGTACGGGTAGGCCGCAGCGACCTGCTCGGAGTAGAAGATGGAGTCGGGCAGCGCGATGGCGGAGTATCCGGACTCCTCTGCCTCGCGCGCCAACTCGACCATCTGTTCCGGCGGACTGAGGGCGATCCCGACCGTGAACTTCATCGTGAAACTATAACGCGTTCTACTTGACTGGCGCGATACACAGGATGAAGTCGTCCTTCGTGCCGATGGCGCCGTCCTGGTACAGGGACTCGGTCGCGTCCGTGTTGTCGCACGCCGACTCGGCGATCGTGCCGTCCTTGCGCAGCAGTACCTGGTACGCGCCCGTGGCGGTGCACTCGGCCTCGCGCACGTCGTTGTCGGCGTTGATCGTCAGGCAGTCACCCTTCTGGTACTTGTCGATGTTGCCCTGGATGTCCTCGTCGGCCGTGGGATCGGCGGCGTTCGCGGTGGTCGAGGTGTCGGGCAGCTTGAGGTCGTCGGCGGTCAGCGCGACGATCAGTCCGCCGCCGACGCAGAGCAGCAGCAGGCCGCCGGCCGCGATGCCGGCGATGAGCAGGACCTTGCCGCCGCCGCTCTTGCGCGGCGGTGGTGGCGGCGCCACGTACGGCGGCTGCGGCCACGCCGTCGCCGGTGGATACTCGGGTTGCTGCGGCTGCGGCTGCGGCCCTCCGTAGCCGCCAGATGACGAGCCGTAGTACGTGCCGCCCATGGCTGATGGGCTCCTTTCCGTTGGTGAGAACAAAAACCGGGTATCCGGGCATGTGCAGCCCGGATACCCGGCGTGTCGTGCCCCCCGGCCACGAGCGATAGGAGTTTGGGGCCAGCCGCCACATGCCCGCCACACGGCGGCCACATGAGACGGTGCGACACGGTACGGTGTCCTGTCGTGAGGTTCGGCGTTCTCGGACCGCTGCGGGTACAGGACGCCGAGGGCGCCGAGGTCGTACTGCGCAGCCGGCACGAACGCACCCTCCTCGCGGTGCTGCTGGTGCGCGCCGGCCGCGTCGCGCCGGTCGAGCGCCTGGTCGAGGCGCTGTGGCCCGAGCGGGTCCCCGCCTCGCACGCGTCAAACCTGCAGACCTACGTGTCGCGGCTCCGCGACCGGCTGTCCGATGTGTCCATCGAGCACCGCGACGGCGGTTACCTGCTGCGGGTCGGCGCCGACCAGCTCGACGTGCTGGTGTTCCGGCGCGAGGTGGCCGCGGCCAGGGCGGCGCTCGCCGCGGGTGACGCGCCCGGCGCCGTGGACCGGTTCCGGCGCGGGCTCGCGCAGTGGCGAGGGCGGCCGTTCGCCGACCTGCCGGCGCTGGAGGGCATCGCCCGCACCTGGGAGGCCGAGCGCCTCGACGCCCTCGAAGACCAGGTCGACGCCGAGCTGGCCGCCGGCGAGAGCCTGCCCGACGTGCTGTCGCGGCTGCACCGCCTGGTCGCCGAGCACCCGCTGCGGGAGCGCATGCACGGCCAGCTCATGGTCGCGCTGGCCCGGGCCGGGCGGCGCGCGGAGGCGCTGGCGGCGTACCAGAAGGCCCGTGACGTGCTGGTCGCCGAGCTGGGCGTCGAGCCCGGCAGCCGGCTGGGCGACCTGCACCGCGCGATCCTGCGCGGCGACGACCCGGCGCCGGTGGCGCCGGCCGCACCACGGGCCTGGACGCCGGTGTGCCAGCTTCCGCCCGCGCTGCCCGGCTTCGCCGGCCGCGGCGAGCTGCTCGATCAGGTGGTCGACCTTCTCACCCCGGCGCTGGGACCGAGCGCCGGCGGTGCCGTGCCCGTCGTCGCGCTGTCCGGCCAGCCGGGCGTCGGCAAGAGCGCGCTCGCCGCCGTTGCCGCCCATCGGGTACGCCCCGCGTTCCCGGACGGGCAGCTCTACGCCCACCTGGCGGGCGCGTCCGCGGCGCCACGCGACCCCGACGCCGTCCTCGCCGACCTGCTGCGCTCGCTCGGCACGCCGGAGTCCGCCATCCCGCGCGGGCTGCCCGCGCTGACGGCGGCGTACCGGGCGCGGCTCGCCGACCGGCGGGTGCTGGTCGTGCTCGACGACGCCGCCGACCCGGAACAGGTGCGGCCGCTGCTGCCCGGCACGCCCGGCAGCGCCGTGCTCGTGACCAGCCGGTGGCGGCTCAGCGGCCTCATCGACGCCCGGCACGCCGCCGTCGAACCGCTCACCGACGCCGAGGCGAGCCAGCTCCTCGCCTACGTGGTCGGTGCCGACCGGGTGGCGGGGGAGCGGGTGTCGGCCGGACGGATCGCCGCGGCCTGCGGCACCCTGGCCCGGGCGCCGCGCACGGCCGGTCCCCGACTCGCCCCCCGCCCGTGGCGGCTGCGCGCGCTGGCGGACCGGCCCGACGACGAGCGCCGCCGCCTCACCGAGCTGGCGGCCGGCGACCAGCAGGTGCGCGCTGCGCTCGCCCTCAGCGTGCGGGCGCTGTCGGCGCCGGCGCGGACGGCGTTCGCGCTGCTCGGCCTGGTGGGCCCGGTGAGCTTCGCCGCCTGGGCGGTGGCGGCGCTGCTGCCGGGGGAGCCGGACGCCGTCCTCGACGAGCTGGTCGAGGCGAGCCTGGTCGAACCGGTCGCGGTCGAGGGCGAGCCGCGCTACCGCATGCACGACCTGCTGCGGATCTACGCCGACGAGCTGGCGGCAGCCGATCCGCGAGCCCTGCTAGTTGGCGCTCGCTCCGCTCGGACGGGCCCCGGGGCCTCAAAGGCGCCGCCTTCCCTCGCGCCGCGCACCGACTTCGTCGGGCCGTGGTCGGGGAGGTGGGCGGGCAGTCCAG